>JAGWSK010000076.1 GCA_028869355.1 Alphaproteobacteria bacterium
CAGTTCTGGTTGTCGGGAAAACCGATCACCGCCGCGCGGCGATTCTCCGGAACGAGCTTCGCTACCCGGTCGCGCAAAAGCTGCGCGCATCGGGCAACCGGGTTAATGTCAGCCATATCGGCTAACTATGACCCACAGCCATTTCCCGCAAGGTTAAAGTCACGCGCAGACCCGCTGGCTTGAGGATCGGCGGCGCGATGGCTATTTAGGACGGAACGCCCACACCGGTTTCAGCTCGCGGTCCAATGATGAAAGCCCTGTTTGTCGGCCAAACCTATATCGACGTGACCTTCCTGGCCGACCGCATTCCGACTGGCGACGACAAGGATGTGGCGCGCGATTACGCCGTGTCGTTCGGGGGAAATGCCGTGACCGCGGCATTCTGTTGCGCGCGCCTCGGAATCGCGCCGGACCTGCTGACATCGGTGGCCGACGATTGGCTGGGCCGCATGTTTCTCGACATGGCCGCACGCTATGGCGTCTGCATCCATCCGCGCAAAGTGCGCCGTTCGTCGCTGTCTTTCGTGATGCCCAAAGGCGGCAAGCGCGCCATCGTGCGCTGCCGCGATGACGAGTATCTGCATCCTTTCACTCCGCTCAATCTGAAGGGGTGCCGGTTGCTTCATCTCGACGGCCATCAGCCCGACGCCGCCCTGCACTACGCGCGCCAATGCCGCGAGGCCGGGATTCTGACATCGCTCGATGGTGGCGGCGTGCGCGTGAACACGCTCGACCTGCTGGAATTCATCGACATCGCTGTGATTTCGGAACGGTTTTGCGAGCAGTTGCGCCTGTCATCGCTGGATGCGCTCGACCTGCTGAAGCGGAAAGGCTGCAAGATCGGCGGCGTCACCATGGGTGAACGCGGCATGCTCTGGTACGACGAAACCGGCAATATCACGACAATGCCGGCCTTGTATGTTCCTGCCGATGAGATTGTCGACACCAATGGCGCGGGTGATGTGTTCCACGGCTCCTATGTCTATTCGTGGCTGACCAATCCGCAGGCGCGCTGGGAAACGCATTTCCATTTTGCCCGCGCCGCATCGGCCTATGCGATCCGCTTTCTCGGCAATGAAGCAAGATTGCCGCGCCCTGAAGATGTGATCGAGACCCAGGAAAATTATCGCGCCGTAGAACCCGTCAGGGCGTAACGAACTATTCTCCCGGCGCCGGATACGCCTCCATGACGTCCTTGCGCGCGCCGACACGCGAATAGTCAGCCCCGAGCAGGATATAGAATGTCGGCACCACGAACAGCGTGAACAGCGTGCCGATCGAAATCCCGCTGAAGATCACCAGCCCCATGGCAAATCGCGCGACCGCGCCGGCGCCAGTCGAGATCAGCAGCGGCACGACTCCCAGCACCATCGCGGCCGTGGTCATCAGGATCGGGCGCAGGCGGATGCCGGCAGCGACCTGAACCGCTTCGCGCTTCGGATGCCCCTCGCGCTGCAGCCTGTTGGCGACATCCACGATCAGAATGCCGTGTTTGCTGATCAGCCCCATCAGAGTCACAATGCCGACCAGCGTGTAGATGTTCATGGTCGCGCCGCCGAACTGCATGACCTCCGGATAGAAGACATGCAGTCCGCTGACGATGTGCAGCGCCGCCATCGCGCCCGCAATCGACATCGGCACCGAGATCAGGATGATCAAAGGCGCGCGGAAACTCTCGAACAGTGCCGCAAGCGCGAGGAAAATTATGACTGCCGCGAAGCCCAACAGCGTGATGAAGCCGCTCGATTCCTGGACGTATTGCCGCGAGGTGCCGGCGTAATCGATCCGGAAACCTTCCGGCAGTGTGCGCGCCGCGATTCCGCGCAACAGGTCCAATGTACCCCCCTGCGTCAGACCCATGCCGACCATCGCATTGATGGTGGCGGAGTTCAGTTGCTGAAAATGGTTCAGCGTCTCCGGTGTCGTGCGGCTGGTGATATGCGCAATCGTCGACAGCAGCACCAGATCACCGTTTGGCGCGCGAATGTAATAATTCAGCAACTGCGACGGATTCAGCCGGAACGGCTGATCTGCCTGGGCCATCACGCGGTAGGAGCGGCCCTCCATGCTGAAATAATTGACATAGCCACCGCCCAGCATTGCCGATAACGCGTTGCCGACATCGCCCATCGACAAGCCCATCAGCGCAGCTTTGTCGCGGTCGATGTCGACCGAGACTTGCGGCCGGTCGAGTTTGAGATCGGTATCCAGAAAGAACCGGAACTTGCCCGTCTTGCGCACTTCGTCCATGAAGCTCTGCACCACGGTGTTGAGGCGGTCGAAGGATTCGGTGGTGTTGATGACAAACTGGACCGGCGCGCCGAAAGTGCTCGGCAGCGGCGGCGGCTGCGCCACGAAGAAATTGTTGAACACCGGAAATTTTGTGATTTCGCGCTGAACGGCATTCTGCACCTGCACCGAATTCTGCGCCCGGGCGTCCCATGGCTTCAGGGCAAAGAACTTGAACAGCTGCGCGGGAGAATCGAGCTGGTAGATGAAGTCGATATTCGGATCCGTCTTGAGGCGGTTGTACACCGCCGCCGAATACTGGCCATATTGCGTCACCGATGCGGTCGGCGAGGCCTGGCCAAAGGCGAAGATGAATCCCTGATCTTCCTGCGGCGCCAGTTCCTGTTGCGATGTCATCCAGAGACTGGTGGTGCCGATAATGACCACAACGGCAAAGACGACGACCACCTCCCAGTAATCGAGCACGCTGCGCAGCCGCCGGCCGTAAAACGCATGCAGGCGTTCGAAGCGCTTATCGATGAAACTCGCAATCCGTGCATCCAGACTGGCCTCGCCGTCATGCCGGCGGAGCAGCCGTGAACACATCATCGGCGACAGCGTCAGCGCGATCACCGTGGAGATGGCAATGGTCGCGACCAATGTGAACGCAAACTCGATGAACAGCGCGCCGGTCAGTCCGCCCTGGAAGGCAATCGGCACATAGACCGCGATCAGCACGGTCATCATCGCGACGATGGGGCCGGCCAGTTCGCGCGCCGCCTGAATCGCCGCATCGAACGGTTTCGCGCCCTCATTGATATGCCGGTGCACATTTTCGACAACGATGATCGCATCGTCCACGACCAGTCCGATGGCCAGCACCATGGCCAGCAGGGACAGCAGATTTATCGAAAAGCCCAGCGGCAGCATGATGATGAAGGCGCCGACCAGCGACAGCGGAATGGCGATCACCGGAATGACCACCGACCGGATCGAGCCGAGAAACAGGAACACGACAAGCATGACGATCAGCAGCGTCTCGATGATCGTCATTTCGACTTCGTGAATGGCCGCAGAAACGAAATCCGACGCATCGTAAAGGATTGCGCCCTCCAGACCCTGCGGCAGTTGCGAGTGGATCTGCGGGAACACCTGCCGCACGCGCTGAAGGACCTCGAGCAGATTTGCATCTGGCGCAATATCGACCGACATCGCGATCGAGTTTTGCCCGTTATAGGTGACGTTGGTGTTGTAGTCTTCCGAACCCAGCATGACATTGGCGACGTCGGACAGACGCACCACCGCCCCGTTGGACTGCTTCACCACGAGGTTGCGGAATTCATCCAGCGAATGGAGATCGGTCGAGGCGGTGAGGTTCACCTGCACCATTTGCCCTTTGGTGTTTCCCAGACCGGAGATGTAATCGTTCGCGGCCAGAGCCTGATCGACATCGGCTGCCGTGAGTCCGTAAGCGGCGAGTTTCGCCGGATCGAGCCAGGCGCGCAGCGCAAAATTCCGCGCGCCGAACAGGCCCACCGTCTGGACGCCCTGAACCGCCTGCAATTTCGGCTGCACCACGCGCGTCAGGTAGTCGGTGATCTGGTTTTCCTTGAGCACGGTCGAACGAAAGCCGAGATACATCGCCGAGACCGCCTGCCCGACCTGTACCTGGAGTACCGGCTGCTGCGATTGCGGCGGCAAACGATTCAGGACGGAGCTGATTTTGCTCGTGATCTCGGTGACGGCGCGGTTGTAATCGTAATTGAGCCGCAGATTGACCGCGATTGTCGAAAGGCTGTTGGTGCTGCTCGAGGTGACGTAGTCGATCCCGTTCGCCTGCGAGATCGCGTTTTCCAGCGGCTGGGTGATGAATCCGGCCACCACGTCAGGATCGGCGCCGTAATAGGCGGTGGTGACGGTCACCACCGCATTCTCGGTGCGCGGATATTGCCGGATCGGGAGCGATAGCCCGGCGCGAAGGCCGATCACCAGGATCGCCAAACTCACGACCGTCGCGAGCACCGGCTTCCGGATGAAGATATCCGTGAAATTCATCGGCGTTCAGCGCTCGAGCGGATGCGGATTGGGATCGTCCGCCGGCTGGATTGTATTGTCGACGTTGATCGTGCTGCCGTTTAACAGCTTCAGCTGTCCGGCCGTGACAATAGTGTCGCCCTCCTTCAATCCGCCGGTCACCGCAATCTGGTCGCCGCGGGTTTGGCCGGTGGTGACGACCGTCTGCTTCACCGTCAGTGCCTTCTTCCCATCATTGCCGGTGCCATCCTGCACAAGAAACACCATGTTTCCATACGGGTTGAAGATGATGGAGGTCTGCGGGACCGTGATCAAGCGCTGCGGCGCGCCAGTTGAAATCTGCGCCGTGGCATACATGCCGGGCAACAGTTTGCGCTGGGGATTCGGCAACGTCGCGCGCACGGCAACATTGCGCGTCACGCTGTCAACCTTTGGATCGAGGGTCGTCACCTTGCCGGTGAATGTGGTGCCGGGATAGGCATCGACAGTCACCGATATATTCTGGCCGACCTTGATGTCGCTCAACTGCTGCTGGGGGACGAAGAAATCGAAAAAAATCGGATCGAGCGCCTGAAGCGTCACCACCGATGTTCCCGGCGCGAGATACTGGCCCGAATTGACCGAGCGAACGCCAAGATGGCCGGCGAATGGCGCCTTCAAAGTATATTTCTCCAGGATCGCCGCCTGCTCGGCCACTTGCGCTTTGGCTGAGTCAAGATTGGCCTGGTCGGTATCGAACTGCGCCTGGCTGACCAGTTGAAACGGCAGCAATTCCTTGTCGCGGCTGTAATTGGCCTGAGCGAGATCGACGGCGGCCTGCAGCGTGTGCAATTTTGCGAGAATGTCGGCATCGCGCAGATGCAGGATGCGTGCGCCCTGTGCGACATCGCCACCGGAATCGAAGTTCACCTCGTCGACAATGCCGGGCACTTCAACGGACAGGTCGGCGCCGCGAACCGGCTTCAGTGAACCGACGACGCGAACATCGGGAAGCCAGTTTTCGTACTGCGCGGCAATGGTCGAAACCGTAACAGGCGCCTGCTGTGGAAATCCGGTTTTTATGAAGGCGAAAATCGGAAAGGCGAAAACCGCCGCGAATACCACGACGGAGCTCAGCGTCACCAGCGTCAACACCAACCACAATCGTCTTTTTCGCCCGCGTTGCCCCAGTTCCGGCGGACGCTCGGGTTTATTCATCGACTACTCGCAATTCCCGCCGGGTTCCTGATGTCGGGCGCGTCATCACGATTCCACCAGCCGCCCCCGAGTGACTGAAACAGTGCCACTGTATCGGAAAAGCGGTTCGATTGCGCGATAACCAGTGAAATCCGGGCCTGCTCATAGGTGCGTTGTGCATCGAGCAGCGAGAGATAGGCGATCGCGCCGGCCTGAAACTGCTGCTGGATGATATCCAGACTCTGCTGGGCGGTTTGCTCGGCATAAAGCTGTGTTTTCAGCGTGTCGGCATCGAGTGTCAGCGCCGTCAACGTACCCGCAACATTGGAAAAAGCGTTGAGGACGGTGCTCTTATATTGCGATGCCGTGCGATCGAACGCGTCATAGGCTGCGCGCTCCTGCGCCCGCAAAGTGCCGCCACGGAAAATTGGCGCTGTCACGCTTGCGCCAATCGACCACACCGGGTTGCCCTGAAAGAACTGGTTCACGAAGTTCGCCTCATTCGTGACGCTGCCCGAAACGGTGAACTGCGGAAACATATTCGCATCGGCGACGCCGATTTGCGCGCTCGCCTCATGCATCAGCGCTTCCGATGCGCGAATGTCCGGCCGCTGCTCGACAAGCTTGGATGGCACGCTCAGCGGCAGGTCCCGGGGCAATGCAAGATCGGCAAGCTGGATGTCGGGAATCTGATCCTGGGACGGAAAGCGCCCGACCAGCGTCGACAATGTGTAGCGTGTTTGCTCCAACTGCTTTTGCAATGGCGGAAGCGTTGCCTGCACCAGTGCCAATTGCGACTGCTGGGTCAGAACATCTCCACGGGCCACCGCGCCGAGCTCGAATTGCTGATTGAGCAAATCGAGCAATTGTTGTTCGTCCGCAATGATATCCTGGGTTGCGGCAATCTGGGCCGACAGCGACGCCGCCTGAATGACCGTGATGATCACGTTCGATGTCAGAGTGAGGTACGTCGCCTCGAGCTGAAACCGGCTGTTTTCTTGCGCCGCGGCCTGCGCCTCGATCGAACGGGCGATGCCGCCGAACACATCCGGTGTGTAGGACACGGCCGGCCCGGCGGTGAACAGGTCAAACGCCGGACTCGCGGCTCTCCCGCCCGTGCTCGTCGCCTCATGTGCTGCGGATGCGCTGACACCGACCTGCGGAAACAGCCCCCCCAACTCGGCGAGATAATTTTCGTGCGCCTGGCGCAGAGTCGCTTGTGCGGTTTCCACATCGGGATTGGCGCGCAATGCTTCTTCTTCCAACTGGTTGAGCGCCGGAGAACCGAACAGCATCCACCACCGCCCGGGCACATCCGCATCGTTCAGAAAACGCTGTGCATCGCCGGCGATCGTCTCGGCGGAGGCGGTTTCGGGGGGCAGCGCCTCGGGCGTGTACTGCGTCACGTTCGGAGCTTCGGGACGAAGGAAATCCGGCCCCAGCGTACAGCCCGTCAGAATGACCGCCGTGCATCCCGATAGAAATAACCAACCAATTTGTCGAACCACGCGGACAGCCCCCGAGTTGCAGCGGCTCTATAGCCGATATCGGCCACGGAATCCGGTCTGCGATTGCTCATCCGGATATTTTTTCCGCTGGCACGGTCACGCGCCGGTCGGCCGCTACCCGCGAAACTAAAGATTTCTATATTTGCTGTCGATATTTACGCGCCGGCGCTGGCGCGATTTTGCGCCGCGCCAAACAAAATGGCCGGACAGGAGCGGGGCTATCGTCCTGATCCGGCCGAGTGATCCGGCACACAATGTTCTATTTTATGCCTGCGGCCGGACCAGACTGAATGCCCCTGAAGCGTTTTCCGCCGAAGTGGTTGCCGGTTCCGCCTTCGTCAAGACTTCGGCGGACCAGCTGTCCCACTGCTCGCCCGCCGAAACTTTAAGCGGAGGCGGGTCGGCGCAGAAAACGCGTCAAAAAAATCTCCTAACCTGTCTCTTCCATCGCCAGGTCGCGGTAACGCTGAACGTACATCGCTTGCGGCCCGACAGAGACAATCGTGATGCGGTTCGTCGCCGCGTTGGGGCGCGGCCGCGAAGTCTTTTCCTGCGTCTGGACTGGGTGGCGCCCGTGAGCCGTTGTTGCGACCCGGTGCGGATGATGTGTAGCGGTATTTTGACCGGTGGCCGCCGATCCTGGCGCAACGGCCAGTGACACCAATGCGGTCGCGCCAAGCAGCGCAGCAAAACCTCTTAAGATCATGTCCCGTTTTCCTTTTTTGCTCGTGCCCTGAAGAACCTCATCACTGAAAACGGGCATGGACAAATTGTTGCCCTCTGCGGAACCTCAATTAACTTTGATTGTCTCTCTGGAACCGCCGGAATGCTGGCGCGTCACCCGGGCCGCCAGCCTTGGCGACGCGCCTGACGCTCCGCCGCCGCGTCCAGCGGAGATCCAACGATCAGATCGTTCATCGTACTTTGCACGCTCGCCGGCATCGCCGCCGGGCCTGTGGCGGTCGTCACGATTCGGATGTGCCAGCCCGCGCGTTCACGGCAGGCGATACCGTCAAGCCCTGGCCCCTCATCCTTGCGGGTATCGAAGGCGCGGCAGAAATACCCATCCTTGCTCCAGAAAGTCGGACCGATGCCGTGACTTCCTGACATCTCATCTGACAGAGCCTGGGCCAGGGCGCCTTGCGCGAACAGCAAACCGTCACCGGCGCGGATGTCGGTGCCGATCCCGAACGACGCGGCGAGCAGGATTCCCAACACCAAGCCGGAAGCCATCGCCATAACCGCAAGCCAACCGGTATAACGGCCGGATTTGGTGCTTTCCGTTGCGGCTTCCGCGTCTGCTTCGCCGCCGCTGAAACCACCATCCTCGGCATGACTCGCGTTTGATGTAAATTGAACATCCGGCTCCGCTGTCATGGCTTAGTCAAAGTCCGCTGCTAAACATGTATCCCGGCTGCGTCAGGGGATGAGTCATTTAATCGCAGTGAAACTGTGTGGGAAAGCATGAGCGATCACGCCGGCGCCGGTTTTCGCGTCTCTGGCCTCACCCTTGCATTCGGTTTGGCGGCTCTGGCTGCGCTCTCTATATTGGCCATGGGACAAAGTTGGACAGTTCCAGTCACTGCCTTCAGTGCGGCAGCCCTGACGGGGGTTGCCATTTATCTGGCGTTCGGCGCGGGGCACAGTGCCACGGGCGAATCAGCGGGGCCGCACCCAAACATGCAAGACCTGATTCCCGATACCGCGCGCGACATCCTCGATTCGATCGACGAGCCATTGCTGCTTCTCGACAGCGCAGACCGGGTGGTCTTCGCCAATCCCGCGACTCATTCGCTGATTCGTTCGGATGCGATGGGAAAGCGGCTTTCGTCTGTGCTTCGTACGCCGGAATTGCTGGAAAGCATCGGGCGCGTGCACAGTGGCGGGTCCGCCGAGACGGTGGAATTCACCATGCCGGTTCCGATTGAGCGGCATTTCGAGGCACATGTCAGCCGCACCTCAGGGCAGCTTTTGCTGGTGCGCATCCGCGACGTCAGCAATATCCGCCGTTCCGAACAGTTGCGCGCCGATTTTGTCGCGAACGCCAGCCATGAATTGCGAACTCCTCTCGCCTCGCTAACCGGTTTTATCGACACGCTGCGCGGGCACGCGAAGGATGACCCGGCTGCGCGCGAACGCTTCCTGGAAATCATGAGCAGCGAAGCAAGCCGCATGCGGCGGCTGATCGACGATCTGCTGTCGCTCAACCGGATCGAAATGAATGAACACATCCCCCCCTCAGGCGAAGCCGACGTTGTGACACTCGTGCGCGATGCGGCCGATGGTCTCCAGCCGCTGGCCGATTCGGAGAGCATGCAGATTGAAATTGAAGATCGCCCGCCGCTTTGGGCTATTGGCCAGCGTGATGAACTTACCCAGGTGTTCCAGAATCTGATTCACAACGCGATCAAGTACGGCCATTCGGGCGGACATGTCCGCGTGCGCTTCGGCACCTCCGGAAACGGCGGCGCTGATCGCGAGCGTGCCCAGATTTTTGTCGCGGTCGAGGACGAAGGCGAGGGCATACCCCGGGAGGCCATTCCGCGGCTGACCGAAAGATTCTACCGCGTCGATGTGAAGCGCAGCCGCGAACGCGGCGGGACCGGCCTTGGACTTGCCATCGTCAAACATATTCTCAACCGCCATCGCGGCCGGCTGGAAATACACAGCGTTCCGGGAAGCGGCAGCACGTTTACCGCCTGGCTGCCGGCCGCCGCTGCCGCCTGAATCCCGTCATTAATCTGTTATATTGAGACTGCAGTAATGTGGTTGATTCGGCGTGTCGCGGGCCAGTCCTGTGCGCCGGTCGGGTGTGAGGCGTGCGCCATGAATGAGCATACCGTGAAGGCATTTACCGAGCAGTTGGAGACGCTGGCGAATCTGGTGGCCCAAATGGGCGGGGTCACCGAGACGCAGCTCGCAAACGCCATCGAGGCGATTGCGAAACGGGACGGCAAGCTCGCCGAAGCGGCGGTCGCCAGCGATGAACGGGTCGATCGCCTGCAACAGGCGATCGAGGATCAGGCGCTCAAGCTGCTTGCCCTCCGGCAGCCAATGGCGGTCGATCTGCGCAATACGCTGGCGGCGATCAAGATCGCCAATGAGCTGGAACGGATTGGCGATTTGGCGAAGAACATCGGGAAGCGCGCGATGGTGCTGAACCGCGAGCCGCCGATCAAGCTGGCCCAAAGCCTCGGCCGAATGGGCCGGCAGACTCTGCGCCAGCTCAAGGGCGTGCTTGACGCCTATTCGGACCGCGATGCCGGTGCGGCGAAGGAAGTTTGGCGCAGCGATGAGGAAATCGACGAGCTTTACAACAGCCTGTTTCGCGAGCTGCTGACCTATATGATGGAAGATCCGCGCACCATCGGATTGTGCACGCATCTTCTGTTTGTCGCGAAGAACATCGAACGCGCCGGCGATCACGCGACCAATATTGCGGAAACCGTGCATTACATGGTGACCGGAAATTACCTGAATGTGGACCGGCCGAAGGCCGATATGACAGCAACGACCCAGCTCACCGCCGGGCCGAATAACACATGAGCGAGACCGGCAGGCCCTCGGTCCTGATCGTTGAAGATGAAAGCGCCCTTTGCACGCTGCTCCGTTACAATCTCGAGCGTGAGGGTTACCGTGTGTTCGAGGCGCGAAACGGCGATGAAGCACTGGTGGTGGCGGCGGAGAGTTCGCCCGACCTCATCGTGCTCGACTGGATGCTGCCCGAATTGTCCGGAATTGAGGTTTGCCGCCGTCTGCGCGCCCGGGGCGAATCCCGCAACGTGCCGATCATCATGCTGACCGCGCGCGGCGAAGAGACCGACCGCATCCGTGGCCTTGATACCGGTGCCGACGATTACATCGTCAAGCCGTTCTCGATGTCGGAGTTTCTCGCAAGGTCGCGCGCGGTCATGCGCCGGGTGCGTCCGGGCCTCGTTGAAGATGTCATCGCGCTCGGCGATATCAACATGGACAGAGTCAACCATCGCGTCCACAGGGGCACGCGTGAATTGCACCTGGGACCGACCGAATACCGGATTCTCGAGCGCCTGATGCAGAATCCCGGACGCGTCTTTTCGCGTGAACAACTGCTCGACACGGTGTGGGGCACCGAGGTTTATGTCGAGGCCCGGACGGTGGATGTCCATATTGGCCGGCTGCGAAAAACCCTGAACCAGTCGGGCGAACGCGACCCGATACGCACCGTCCGATCGGCCGGTTACTCCTTCGACGAAACCTTCGCCAACTGAACGAATCGGTCACGCCTTTGTGAGCCGGCCGGCTCACCACGCCAAATTGCCTTTTTTATTGGCATAGGCAGCCGCGGCCTTTAAATGTTCCCCGGGAACAGGGACAACAGACATGCTCAATCTGGTGCGGCTCGCGCTGCGCCGGCCATATACGGCAGCCATCGGCGCCATGCTGATCGTGCTGATGGCCGTGCTGTCTGTTACGCGCATGCTGGTCGACATTTTCCCGGCCATCAACATCCCGGTCGTCGAGGTCGCCTGGAGTTATAATGGCCTTTCCGCCGAGGACATGGAACGGCGCATCGTGCTGGTCGCCGAACGCAATTACTCCACCACCGTCAATGGTATCGATCACATTGAATCGGAGTCGATCCCCGGCGGAGGACTGATCAAGGTCTACTTCCAGCCGGGCGCCGATATCGGCGGGGCCATCGCGCAGATCACCGCGGCCGACGACAATATGCTGCGCTTCCTGCCGCCCGGCGCCAACAATCCATTCATCCTTCAATTCGACGCTTCCAACCTGCCCGTTGTGGAACTGACGCTGGCAAGCACGGTGCTGAGCGAGCAGGAGATCTATGACTACGGCGTGAATTTCTTGCGCCTGAAGCTGTTTACCATCCCCGGTTTGTCGATCCCGTCGCCATTCGGCGGCAAGAACCGGCAGATCATCATCGAGGCGGACCCGGCGCGGCTTTCCGCGCAGGGTCTTTCACCCTCCGATCTTCTCAACGCGCTGCTGACCTCGAACGTGATCGTTCCTGCCGGCCTCGCACGCATCGGCGACCGCGAATACAATGTGGGTTTGAATTCCAGCCCCACGGAGGTGGAGCGCTTCAACGATCTGCCGGTCGGCATCCGCAACGGCGTGACGGTGCTGGTGCGTGATGTTGCCAAGGTCAGCGACAGCTTTGCGATCCAGACCAACATCGTGCATGTCGATGGCCATCGCGCGGCCTATCTGCCGATCCTGAAGCATTCGGATTCATCGACACTCGCCGTGGTGGACGCGACCCGCGCGATGCTGCCGAGGCTACAGGCGGAGTCGCCAAAGGGGCTGCGCCTCAGCCTCGATTTCGACCAGTCCGTATTTGTCCGTGCGGCCGTGAACAATGTGCTGCGTGAGGTCGTCGTCTCATCCATTCTGGTTTCGCTGATGATCCTTGTGTTCCTCGGCAGCTGGCGGAGCACCCTTCTGGTTTCGATTACAATCCCGCTTTCGATCGCCGCCAGTCTTGTCGGCCTGTTTCTTGCCGGACAATCCATCAACCTGATGACACTCGGCGGTCTGGCGCTTGCCATCGGCCTGCTGGTCGATAATGCGACCGTGCTGGTCGAAAACATCCACCGCAATCAGATGCTGGGCAAGAGGCTGACGGTCGCGATCATCGACGGGGCAGCGGAGGTCATTCAGCCGCTCACGGTGGCGACTTTGGCAATCTGTATCGTGTTTTTCCCTGTCGTGCTGCTGACGGGTCCCGCGCGCTATCTGTTCATTCCGCTGGCGATCACCGTCGTCCTCGCCATGGTCGCGTCCTATGCGTTGTCCTTCGCGATGTTGCCGTCTTTCGCGCGTTACGCGCTCACCGAGCATGAGACGGCCGAAGGTGAAGGCAGCGGTTTGGTGGTGTTCTTCGAAAGCGCGTTTGCCGCCCTGCGCGACTCCTATGGCCGCGCATTGTCGGCCGCGCTGCGGCAGCGCGGGTTCATTCTGACCTGCTTTGCGGCCGTGATTGCGCTTACCGGCGTCCTCGCGATTGCTGTCGGGCGTGATTTCTTCCCGTCCGCCGATGTCGGCATCATTAAACTGCACATGCGTGTCCCTCCAGGCGATCGCATCGAGACCACGGAAGAGGAAGTGCTGCAGGTCGAGAAGCGGATCCGCGCGCTCATTCCCGCGTCCGAGCTGCGCACCATCGATGACCTGATTGGCGCCCCCAGCGCTTACAATCAATCCTTCGTTCCCTCAGACAATGTCAGCAGTTCGGATGCCGAGATTCTCATCAACCTGAACACACCGCATCGTCCGTCGTTGGAATATATGAGACGAATGCGTGTCGAACTGGCGCGGGATTTTCCCGACGCGTCGTTTTATTTCCAGAACGCCGACATCGTGAATCAGGTACTGAATTTCGGACTTTCCGCGCCAATCGATATTCAGATCCAGGACTCCAATTTCGATCGCTCCTATGTTGTGGCGCAAAAGCTGCTGCGCACCATCAACACCATCCCCGGTGTCGTTGATGCCCATGTGGTTCAGGCGTTCAATTTCCCCGGTTTGCAGGTGGATGTGGACCGCCTCCGCGCCGCTGAGGTCGGGGTGACTCAGCGGGATATTTCCAGCAACCTGCTCACCGCGCTGGTATCCAGCGCCGGCGTATCGCCATCGTTCTTTCTTAACCCGGTCAACAACGTCAATTACACCGTCGCGGTGCAGGTGCCGGTGGAGAAGCTGACAAGTGTGGCCGATTTGATGAACATTCCCGTGAGTTCTGGCCCGCCGCAGGCGCACGGTAGTGCCGGGTCGCAGCCGGTGGCTGTTCCGCCCTCGGCGCCGGCCACGCGACTGTCCGATGTCGCGGACATCAAACCCGTTACGAATGTGCAGTCGTTGAACCACTACACGATTCAGCGGGTGGTGGATGTTGCGGCGAATGTGGATGGCCGCGATCTCGGCAGCATCGCCGGAGAAATCCGGAATGCGATCGCCGGCATCAAGAAAACACTTCCTGACACTACCGATATCGATCTGCGAGGCCAGGCCGAGACGATGGACAGTTCGTTTACCCTGCTGGCAGAAGGCATAGTGCTGGCCATCTTCCTGGTTTACGCACTGCTGGTGATCCTGTTTCAGTCGTGGGTCGATCCGCTTATTATCATTATGGCCGTGCCCGGCGCGCTCGTCGGGATTGTCTGGATGCTGGCGCTTACCGGAACGACGATCAATGTCGAGTCGCTGATGGGCGCGATTATGTCCGTGGGCATTTCAGTCTCGAACTCGATTCTCCTGGTCAGTTTCGCCAATGACATTCGCGCACGTGAAAGTCTTTCGCCGCTCGAGGCTGTCATCGCTGCGGGCCGCACGCGCCTGCGGCCGATTCTGATGACCGCGCTGGCCATGATCATGGGCATGCTTCCGATGGCGCTCGGACTTGGCGAAGCCGGAGAGCAGAACGCTCCGCTGGGGCGTGCGGTGATCGGCGGACTGATCGTCGCCACTGCAACCACGTTGTTCCTGGTGCCGATTATCTACACACTGTTGCGGCGGAAACCGCCAATGTTGCATCAGCTGGACCGGCGCTTCCAGGAAGAGGCGAGTGGATCGGCACATGCGTAACGCCGGTTCAGAACTGCGGCGTAGAGCCTGGCGCTTCAAGGCGCTGGCGATTTTCCTCCTGATCGGCGCAGGATCCGCAGTGACCGGACTGATCATCACGCAGCGCAGCAATGTTGCTGCCGAACGCGACGTGCTGGAAGAGCAGCAGGCCCGCGGCCCACGGGTTGAAGTTACCACCGCCGTCCCGGGCGCGACGTTTCGCGAAACCCGGCTATTCGCCGACGTGCGTCCCTATGCGGAAGTCACGCTTTACGGAAAAGTCAGCGGCTACATAAAGACGCTGCCGGTAGACAAGGGCGATATGGTCAAAAAGGATCAGCTGATCGCCGAAATCGCTTCACCCGAAACCGATGCGCAATACAACAGCGCGGTGGCAGACCTCGCGAACAAGAAGGTTTTGGCCGAACGCAATGACCGGCTGTTTCAGATCGGCGCGGTGTCGCGGGAAGCCATGGAACAGTCGGACACCAATTTCAGCGTCGCCCAGGCCACGCTGGCGCAACTCGAAACCCTGCGCTCCTACGAACGGCTGATTGCGCCCTTCGACGGCCGCGTCACCGCGCGCTATGCCGACCCTGGCGCGCTGGTGCAAAATGCCACCAGCAGCCAGACCAGTGCTCTGCCGGTTGTGACGGTCTCGGACACGAGCCACTTACGCGTCGACGCCTATGTCCAGCAGCAGGACGCGCCCTTTGTTCACGTCGGAGATGCCGTGGAAGTTGAAGACGCGGCCAATCCCGGGCGGAAGATTTCAGCGCGGGTCAGCCGCACCTCAGGAGAGCTCGATCCGAAGTCGCGCACCCTGCTGGTGGAGATCGATCTTCAGAATCGCGGTGATTTTTTCATCGGCGGAAGTTTCGCCTATGTCAGCCTGCATCTGAAGGTCCCGCCGACTCCGGAAGTGCCGCTCAACGCGCTGGTGCTGCGTGAAAATCGGCAGTTCGTCGCCGTGCCTGATGACCGGAACATCCTGCATTTCCATCCCGTCGAGGTGGAGTCGACCGACGGATCGATTGTCAGAATCGCGAGCGGCATTGCCGCGGGAGAAAAAGTGGCCGTGAATGTCCCGGATGAGGTGTCCGACGGCAGCCGGATCCAACCCATCGCCATGCTCAAAAACTAGAGCGGTTTGTGACCGGAAGAAATCATCTCACGCGGAGACGCGGAGCACGCGGAGACGTCCAGTATGCGACAGCGCATTAGATACCCTGCAGAGCAGGTCACCGGTATCTCTGCGACCTCCGCGTCTCCGCGTGAAATTTACGTGCAGTTTTGATCCGCAACTGCTCTTACTACGGGAAGCACGCCGTCGCGGTGATTGGA
>JAGWSK010000077.1 GCA_028869355.1 Alphaproteobacteria bacterium
ACGTTGCCGTTACGGGGCGGTTGTTTCATCAGATCGGCAAATTGCTTCTGCTGGGGGGAATACTGGTCGGCCGGCATTGGCGGAAAGCGCACGGCTTCGGCAGCAATCACCGGCACCGCAAGCGCGATGCTGAGTCCTGCAACAATAGCTAAGGTTTTCATGAGTTCCTCCCGGCTCTGAAGCGCGCCAGCATCGCATATTGCGGTCTGTTCGTCAGCCATCGCGAACTGTAAAATGGCGCAAACAGGGAGGCGGGAATGGCCGCTGTGAATCTGCGCGTCAACGGCAGTTTGCACCCGATCGACACCGATGATCCCGGCATGCCGTTGCTCTATGCATTGCGAAATGATCTCGGTCTGCACGGGCCGAAATTCGGCTGTGGTCTTGGCCAGTGCGGCGCCTGCACGGTGCTGATGGACGGGCAGGCAATCCGCTCGTGCCAGGTCACGATCCGCGCAGCACAAAATCGCGACATCACCACGCTCGAGGGTCTGGGCGCACCGGAGAATCTGCACTCCGTCCAGGCGGCCTTTGTCGCCGAACAGGCGGCGCAATGCGGCTACTGCACCAACGGCATGATCATGAGTACGGTGGCGCTGCTGGCGAAAACACCCAAACCGACGGAGGCGCAGGTGCGAACCGCGTTGGCGGGCAATCTCTGCCGGTGCGGCAGTCATATCCGGGTGCTGCGCGCAGTGATGCGAGCGGCGAACGCGGGAGGGCCGAGCCATGGGTGAGATCACGATTGCACGGCGCGAATTCCTCAAAACCGGCGGCGCGCTCGTTGTGGGTTTTGCGCTGATACCCTACGCGGCGCTGGGACAAACCGCAGCCGCCGGAAAGAGTCTGGCCGCGGATCAGGTGGATTCGTTTCTCGTGATCGGCCGCGATGGCGGTGTGACGCTCTATAGCGGCAAGGTCGATATCGGCACGGGCACCCGCGCCGCCTATCGCCAGATCGTGGCGGAAGAGCTGGACGTGCCGGTTCAGCGCATCGCCATGATCGAGGGCGATACCGCGCTCTGCCCCGACCAGGGCGGCACAGGCGGTTCGACCGGGATTGTCAATGGCGGCATGCAGATCCGGCAAGCCGCTGCGACGGCTCGTCAGGCACTGTTGGCGCTTGCGTCGACGCGGCTTTCCGTTGGGTCCGGCGATCTCAGGGTAAGTGATGGCGTTGTGCGCAGCGCTGACGGTCGAAGCATCGGCTACGGAGAACTGATCCCCGCCTCCGCGGGGACCGGCAGCCATTTCGATGTGGAGCTGAACGCAAAGGCACCCCTGAAGAATCCGGACACATACCAATACGTCGGACAGCCGCTGGCGCGGCCGGACCTGCCCGCGAAGATGACGGGCCGACACGCTTACATGCAGGATTTCCGTATTCCGGGCATGCTGCATGCGCGGGTCATTCGGCCACATGCGGTTGGCGCCACACTGACCAATGTTGATGAAGGCTCAATTGCCGGCATTCCCGGCGCTCGCGTTATCCGCATCAAAAATTTCGTCGCGGTTGTCGCAGGCCACGAGTGGGATGCGATCCGCGCCGCACGCGCACTCAAGCTGCAGTGGACCGGCGGCGGCGGTTTGCCCGGCTCGGAACGCGTGCATGCAGCGATCCGGACAACTGAAGTCGCGCGGGACGAACAGCTGATCAGGACGGGTGACACCGATACTGCATTGCGCAACGCAGCGCGAAAATTTACCGCGAGCTACGAGTGGCCGGCGCAGTCGCACGCGTCCATGGGGCCTTCCTGCGCCGTGGCCGATTACAGGCCCGGCAGTTTGACGGTTTGGTCTTCGTCACAGGGTACGCATGGTCTGCGCCGTAATCTTGCGCGCGATCTCGGTATTCCCGCGGAGCAGGTGCGCGTCGTCTACATGGACGGGGCGGGCTCCTACGGAGGCAATGGCAGCGACGATGCTGCAGCCGATGCGGCGCTCATTTCACGTGCGCTGCAGCAGCCGGTGCGCGTGCAATGGATGCGCGAGGATGAACATGCGTACGATCCCAAGGGGCCGCCGCAATTGCTCGACCTCAAAGCGGCGCTCGACGCCAATGGCAATATCGCGGCGTGGGAGACCGAGGCGTGGCTGCCTGAGAACACGCCCAATCTGCGCAGCCGTCCGCTGCTGGCGTTTTTGGCCGCCGGCATCCCGCAGCCGGTCGGCCAATCCGTGGCGCAGGTTCAGGGAAATGCTTACCCATCATACGATTTGCCCAACATGACGGCGACCGTTCATTGGCTGAAAACGACACCGCTGCGCCCGTCGAATTTGCGGGCTCCGGGGAAGCCCGGCAATTCCTACGCGGTGGAATGTTTCATCGACGAACTTGCGGCCGCGGCCAAGCGCGATCCGCTGGAATTTCGTCTCGCACATCTGAAGGACCAGACCGGAATTGCGATTCTCAAGCGCATTGCCGAACGCATGAACTGGCAGGCCCGTCCATCCCCCAATCCGGCACGGTCACGCGGCGCGGAATCTCTTGGCCGCGGGGTTGCCTATGTGCATTACAAGCACACCGACAACCGACTGGGCCTGGGAATCGAAGTTGCTGTCAATCGCAACACCGGGACTATCCGGGTTACGCGGGCCGTTTGCGTCTATGAAGCCGGACTGATGATCAATCCCGATGCGGTCCGCGCGCAGGTGGAAGGCAATATCCTTCAGGCGATCAGCCGCACGCTGCACGAAGAAGTTCAGTTCGATCAGAATGGCGTCACCAGCACGGATTGGCGGAGCTACCCGATTCTGACCTTCCCCGAAGTGCCGGCATTGGAAGTGGAACTGATCGGTTCGGTGCACGATAAGCCGCTGGGCGCCGGCGAGGCCGCTTCGGCGCCCGTTCCGGCCGCGGTCGGCAATGCGGTGTTTGACGCGATCGGCGTTCGTCTTCGCAAAGCGCCGCTCACCGCAACGCGCGTTCGCGATGGATTGGCGGGTCAGACTTAGGCTAAAAGCCCATAAGCGTACTCCGGCCGCTGAGATGAACTGCGGCTGAAAGGTCCCTTCAGGCGCGGATCACATCCATCCGCTTAACCTGAGGCGCAACAAAGACAGGTGCGGCCATGAACAAGCTTCTGCTGATCCCGTCATTCGCGGCCTTGCTGCTGGGCGCATTGCCCGCAGAGGCGAAGCACTTCAGTCAATCTTCCGGTCAGCCGATCGCCATCGATCAAGCGCAGCCCGACACCTACACGTCAGTTCGCGATAATGGAAACCATACGCAGGTGAAAGCACGCGAGCTTAAACCGCAGCAATTTCAGCATCTGACCGCGCAGCTCGATCATCGCATGGACAAAATGACGGAACAGGCACTGGCTGGAAAAGGACCCGGCAGTCAATGCGGCGTGCCAGGCGGCGCGAATTACGCGGGCACAAATCAGACCGGATCAAACGATACCTCGCGTATCGCGCAATTCGGCAGTGGCAATAGCGCGGGTGTCAATCAGACAGGCGCTGACGATCGTCTGTATGCGTTCCAATCTGGTACCGGCTTTGCCGCGCAGATGGCGCAATCCGGTGATCACGAAATCACCTTCGTGCAACAGCGCTGCCGGTAATCCAACCCAGCTGTGCAACCAGGACGCGCGTCCTCCGATTTGCGGAGAGCGCGTGTCTTTCTGTGTGCGAACGCGTAGTATCGGCGGGTGCAATCCCTGTTGTTCAAATCCAGCACCGCACGCGCTGAAAAAGTGAAGCAACTGAACTCAAACTGAATGAGCGGCTCAGAGCCGGTTCACAGCGACTCTCCTACGAATCCCGTACAGCCGAACGAGGCACTTTGCCGGCGCGAGGCAGTGAAAAGGGAGTACGACCAATGAAACGCTTGATTATCGCCGCCAGTACGGCAGCACTGTTGTTAGCGGGGTCAATCTCCGCCGCCAGCGCCGCAAACCATGTCGTCATTGAACAGTATGGCCGCGGGAACGGCAATGCAGCCGCCCAATATGGCGAGATGAACTACAATCACGTCTTGCAAAACGGACAGCTCAACAGCGGCCGCAGCGTGCAACGCGGTTACAACAACTTCCTGAACATGTACCAGGCGGGCACCAATCAGGCCGCCGGCGCCTCTCAATGGGGAAACGACAATTACGGCGTGATTGGTCAGGAAGGCGTCAATCACAGCGCAGCACTAACGCAAACCGGCATCAACAATATCGCCGGCATCGCGCAGTTCGGCAGCAACCACACGGCAACCACCGATCAGGCCGGCAGCAACAATGCCGCCGCCACCATTCAAGTGGGCGATGGCCAGGTGGCGAACACGCGCCAGGTGGGCGACGGCAACATGTCCATCGTCGTTCAGGGTGGCATGTGAACCTGACCAGAGGAGGATGCGGCAATGTTAACACATAGACTGATGCTGGCGTTGGCGCCGTTTGCGATTGCGGGTTCGATCGCCGCGGCAGCTACCGCCAACCGCATCACCGCCGCGCCTGATGGCGTTGCCTGTCGGATTAGCGCCACGCCGATGCCCGCCGGCGTGGAACTCACCACCTATGCATCCGCACAGGCACCGGTTTCTGGCAGCTACCATTTTGTCGTCAGCAAAAGCGGTAGCGGCGGCAGCTCAGATATCGATCAGGGTGGCGACTTTAACGCCCGGCCGGGCAAGCAAGCCTTGCTGGGCGTTGTCGATCTGAACGTTGATGCAGGCACCCACTATTTCGCGAAGC
>JAGWSK010000078.1 GCA_028869355.1 Alphaproteobacteria bacterium
CCGTGAACGCAAATATTTTGAAGATCGAACCCAGCTCATAAACATCCTGGGTCATTCGGTTGCGCGTGGAATCGCCCGGCTCCAGCTTGCGGATGTTCGGCTCATAATCTGGCAGCGACGCGAGCGCCCAGATTTCGCCGGTGTGAACATTCATCACGACTCCGCCGGCCGCTTTGGCGTGGAATGACTGCATGGCTTCGGCGGCTTCGTGCTCGAGCACATATTGCACCCGGATATCGAGCGATAGCCGGACCGGATCACCCTGCGACCGCAGGCGATTTTCGAGACCCAGTTCAAGGCCGGATACGCCGTTGTCGTCGGTGTCAACCTGCCCAACCGCATGGGCGACCGTCCGTCCACTGGGATAAAAGCGTTTGTGGCCGGGATTAAACTCGAGCCCCGGCAGACCAAGTTGCATCACGGCAGCGCGCTGTTCGGGGGTCAGCGCGCGTTGAACCAGGATGTAACCCTTTTTCGGCGCAAAGGCGGCTTTGAGCCGTTGCTCGTCGGCGCCGGTGACGCCCGCCAACTGATGCGCCGCACCCGCCGTGTCCCAGAACACCGCCGGTGTGGCGTAGAGATCGGTGACCGGAAGGTCGCGCGCAATCAGAGAGCCGTTTCGATCGACAATATCGGCGCGCTTGACCGCCGGAACGACCGAGCTTTCGCGGCGCACCGTTGAACCAAACACCATCACATCGACAAGACGCGCCGCAATGACGCTGAAACCGATTGCCGAAATCAGGGCGGCAATCGCGATCCGTCCGCGCAGCAGGTTTGCCGCTTCACGGCCTGTCCGCATGGCTCATGTGCCCGCGTGCAGGTTTTGAACCGCCGGCGCTCTTTGGGACACGACGGCACTGGCATTGCGGATTGCGCTTTCCGGCGGCGCCGCGAATTTCTGCGGCAATTGGGTGATGGAAGCGCGCTGTACCGCCGGATGATCCTTCAGGCTGAGATAGCGCTGGGCCAGCGCCTGGATGCGCGCAGGCTGGCTCAGGCGCGCCCATTCGGCGCCCAGCACATTCAGCGACTGGTTTTCCGTGGCGACCGCGGTTTTGGTCTCACGCAACTCGATCGTGGTCATGCGTGCCTGCTCGGCGACGCGATAAACCCCCAGGCTGATCAGGCCCGTGATCACGATCAGCGTGAAATTCACTATCCGGATCATCTCAATTCTCCAGTCTGCGCCGGCATCGGCGCCCGGGCTTGGGTGCGCTCGGCAGCGCGCAGTTTTGCGGAGCGGGCGCGGGGGTTGCGGCGAATCTCTTCGGCGGTTGGCGTGACCGGCGACTTGCCGATGCTGTGGAACAATGCAGGAGAAGCTGTGCGTTCCGGCAGATGACGCGATGCTGCCGGCTTTCGCCCAAGCCGCTCGGCGAAAAACCGCTTCACGATCCGGTCTTCCAATGAATGGAACGTGACGACCGCGAGACGCCCAGACGGATTGAGCAGGCGCTCAGCCGCCGCAAGACCGCGCTCCAGTTCACCCAGTTCGTCATTCAACGCTATGCGCAGGGCCTGAAAACTGCGCGTTGCGGGATGAATTTTCTGTCCCCGTCTTGGGGAGACCCGCTCGATCACTTGCGCCAGTTGGCGAGCGGTCGCAATCGGCCGAGCCGCGACGATGGCGCGTGCAATCGCTCTTGCACGCTCCTCCTCGCCGTAATCCTTCAGGATTTTCGCGAGTTCGGATTCGGTAAGCCTGTTGCACAGGTCGGCGGCCGTTTCGCCCGCGCTGCGATCCATGCGCATGTCGAGCGGCGCGTCGCTGGAAAAAGAAAAGCCGCGCTCGGCATCATCGATCTGGAACGAGGATATGCCGATGTCGAGGGCAATGCCGTCGGCGCCGGTCATACCATGGGTGCCCAGCAGGGCGTCCATTTGGGAGAACCGGCCGTGGATCAATGTCAGCCGGCCCTCAAAACGTTCGCGAAGCGCGATGCCCCGCTGAATGGCGTCGGGATCGCGATCGATCGCAAATACCCGGCACTGCGCACGTGACAGCAATGCCTCGGAGTAGCCGCCGCCGCCGAACGTGCCGTCAACGTAAATTGCATCATCGCGGGGCTGCAGCACCGTCATGACGTCTTCCAGCAGCACGGGGATATGGGCGCCGTTCATCCCCCGCGCTCCCGGCTTTGGCGGGCGGCACGCGCGCGCGCGATACGCTCCTCGCGTACGCGTTCGAAACGTTCCGGAGCCCAGATCTGGAATTTCTTGTTCAGGCCGACGAACAACACCCGCTCGGAAATGCCGAGGAATTCGATCAGTTCTGCCGTCAGCGTGACCCGGCCCTGATCGTCGAATTCCAGCAGGCCGGTCTCGCCGAATATGTCCTGCGCTTCGGCATCGTAATCGTCATTGCGCAACGGATCCGCAGAGCCCTGGCGGTTCTCGTAATGATCGAGCACCGGCTTGCCAAACCCTTCCAGCGCCGGATGGGTGTCGGACTTCAGATAATAGAAACCCTGAAGATCCTGCTTGGCGAGTATCTGGCGGAAAGCGGCAGGCACACTGACGCGGTGTTTCGCGTCGAGCTTGTTGACCGCTGTGGAAACGAATGGCTGCACGGCTTCCGCCCACTTTCCGTTTCCCTTCGGCTTCGCGGAGAGCGGGCGATCATTTTTGCCCCCACGCGGCAGATGGGATTGCATGGGATATCATGGGAAAAACTGGACGGTCAACGAATACTGTTTCGAATTCTAATCACTACTTGGGCTGTTCTGACTCCTTTTTGAGAACAAAAGAGAAACAAACGTCAATATTGGAGAAGAGTTCCCGTCTTCCGCTCCGTTTGGTGCGCGAGACCGGTGCGATTTGCAGGTCAATTCCGGCAATCATCTGTATGCGGAATGCCGCGATTCGCTGTAGCACATTCCGGTGGATTGCGTCAGATGGCCTGTAAGCCGGGTTCTGTTCCCGTTTGCACGGGAGATGGCCATTCCTCTGGGACGTTCGTTGCCGAACGCCTCGCGCGACCTACCCGGACGGCGGCCGGAAACCGCCATCGCCGTCCCTATTTGGTCTTGCTCCCGGTGGGGCTTGCCATGCCGTCTTCGTTGCCGAAGCCGCGGTGCGCTCTTACCGCACCATTTCAACCTTGCCCGGACGAACCGTCGGCGGTTTGCTTTCTGTTGCGCTTTCCCTGGAGTCGCCTCCGCCGGACGTTATCCGGCACCGTGTTTCCGTGGAGCCCGGACTTTCCTCCCTGCTTCGCCCTGACGGGCTACGCAGGGCAGCCATCCGGCCATCTGACGCGCGGGCAGGATTGGTTCAGTCGCTGGTAATGTCAATCTCGCGCAGAAGCGCCGCGAGAATGGCTTCGCATTCTTTGTCCGGCCGGCCATCAATATGGGCGGGCCGGAAGTGCCTCTGAAAGGCTTCGATCACGGTCGCCGGCCGAACCTCCATGTCGGGCGGCAGGCCGTAACCGAACGCGCGCAGACCATCCTCGAACGGGACATTGAGCCGGTGCCGCC
>JAGWSK010000012.1 GCA_028869355.1 Alphaproteobacteria bacterium
AGATCACCAACACGATCAAGCTGCCCAACATCACGGACCAGACGCAGAACCCCTATGGCCCGCCTGCCGCATCGCATGGGATTGCGGTCACGCCCGACCAGAAGACGTTGTTGGTCAACAGCAGGATGAACAGCGCGTTGTATTCCTATTCGCTGCCGGACCTGAAGTTTCTCGGCGTTGCGACGCTCGGCGGAAAGGGGGCTGGTTGGCTGACTATCACGCCGGACGGCAAGACCGCATATGTTGCCAA
Source organism: Alphaproteobacteria bacterium (assembly GCA_028869355.1). Classification (GTDB taxonomy): domain Bacteria; phylum Pseudomonadota; class Alphaproteobacteria; order Micropepsales; family Micropepsaceae; genus CAIYRG01. The sequence goes on from JAGWSK010000012.1 coordinate 251, forward strand.
CGAGCATACCAATGACGTCTCGGTGGTGGACATCAAGTCGATGAAGGAAGTGACGCGCATTCCGGTCGGCTTCGCGCCGGCGCGCAACATCGTCTGGATGGCGCCATAGGCTTTTATCGGAAGGCTTCTCGAGAGCGGTTCGTAGCCAAAACGACTCATCTCACGCGGAGGCGCGGAGATGTCCAGAGTGTGACGGCGAATCGGCTCCGCTGTCGAGCGCGTCACAAGTATCTCCGCGGCTCCGCGTGAAATTTTTAATGGGCTGTTTTGATCAGAACTTGCACTAAGCGCCGAGTTTGTCCGCGAGGTCTTCCATGCTGCGCGCGGCGAAATCGACCGGCACGCGCGGACCGTTTTCGGCGCCGGGATGCTCGTGCGGCCGCGCGACATGTGCCGTGTGCAGGCCATTGGATGCTGCCGAGCGCAGGTCATCGCTGTGCGCCGCCACCATCATCACCTGATCCGGCCGCAGATTCAGCGCTTCTGCCGTCGCGAGGTACACCCGCGGCTTCGGTTTGAAATCGCGCGCAATCTCGGAGCCGAGGATCGCGTCCCAGGGGAAAGCATTGCGCCGTCCGATATCGGCCATCAGCGCGATATTTCCGTTTGAGCAGGGTGCGAGGATGTATTTGCGGTGCAGCCGTGCAAAGCCCCGCGGCACGTCGGGCCAGGCATCGAGCCTGTGCCAGGCGAGCGTCAGCTCATCGGCGGCTTCGTCGTCCAGCTTCTGCAGGCCGAATTTCGGCTTGATCTGATCCAGCATGCGCCGGTGGAGAATGTCGAGCTTTACGAATGGCTGCCGCCCCGAGCGCACTTCTTCCATCGTCGGCTGATACAGCGCGCGCCAGCCATCGGCGAAAGCAATCCAGTCCAGATTGTAGCCGAGCGGTTTGAGGATTCGCTCCACCTCGCGGGCGACGCCGTTGCGCCAGTCCACGCAGGTACCAAAGACGTCAAACACCAGTGCTTTGACATTGTCCGCAATCGCCGGCTGCGACCGTGCGGTTTTCACCGATGCAATCAGACCGGTCGCTCCCATCAATGCGGTTCGCCGTGTGGCATCCATGACACCCCTCCATCCTGCCGCACTGTAGCATGGTTATGCAGCGGCGGCGTGTCTGCCCCCGGGGTCCACAACCGGTTTGCACGCGCCGCCACTCTGCGCGATGATGCGAAAGCCGCGTGACGGCGTAATGGGAGGGAACAGATGAAGCACAATCTCGCGCTGACCACCGTTCTGATCAGCCTGTTCGGCGCCGCCAGTTTTGCGGCGGCGGCGGAAATGGGCGGCCGCAACGGAATGCCGTGGCGCGGCGCCGGGCCCCAGCCCTGTTTTGGCGCCGACGACGGAGTCATCCAATGCGCGCAATCCGCGCGCCTGTATGTCATCCGCGCCGCCCGCCTGTTCGACAGCAATACCGGCACGATGCGGGCCAACCAGTCGGTGGTGGTGAATGGTGAGCGTATCGTCGATGTCGGCCCTACAGCTTCGATCCGCGTTCCGGCAGGGGCGCAGGTGATCGATCTCGGCAATGCCACGCTGCTTCCGGGACTGATTGATGCCCACACGCACATGTTCGACACGCCGAAGCCCGGCATGTCGCGCGAAGCATCGACCCTGATCGCGATCCAGCACCTGCAAGCCGATTTGCGCGCCGGATTCACCGCCGTTCGCGATATGAGCACGCACGGCAATGGCTATGGCGATGTCGACATTCGCGATGCGATCAATCGCGGAGAGATCGACGGTCCCCGCGCGCAGGTGTCAACCCGCGGGATCGTCTGGGGGCCGCCGGGCGACACAAAGCCGGCCAATCCGCTGGCGAGTGCGGTTGTGCACAACGTCGAAGAAGGGCGCGCCGCGGTGCGCGATCAGATCGGTCACGGCGCCGACTGGATCAAGCTGTTTCCGACGGCAGCCTATTCATTTGCCCCGGATGGCAAGGCGAAATATGAGCTGACCTATCCAATGCCGGTGCTGCAGGCGATGATCGATGAGACGCATCGTCTCGGCCACAAGACCGGCTGCCATGTCTATGGCGGCGAGGGCGAGCGCAACGCGATTATCGCCGGCTGTGACACCATCGAGCACGCGTTCGACCTCGATCCGGAGCAGGCCAAAATGATCGTCGCGAAAGGTCTGGCCTATGATCCGACCTTCGTGCGCTATCTCGAACCCTACATGAACGATAACGACGACAAGGCGACCGGCGGCAAATACCGCATGACGGCGATCTTCACCAAAGCCGTGCAGATGGCGAAGACGATTCCCGGCCTGAAGATCATGGTCGGCAGCGGCGCGGATGGCGCCACCTATGTCCATGGCACGCAGGCGCTGGATTATGAGGCCCTCGTGAAGCAGGGCGGGCTGACACCGGCGCGGGCGATCCAGGGCGGCACCATCATCAATGCCGAAGTGCTCGGCTGGAAGGACCGCATCGGCTCGCTCGACAAGGGCAAATTTGCCGATATCGTCGCCGTCGGCGGCGATCCTCTGGCCGATATCACCGAGTTGCAGCGGGTCAAATTCGTCATGAAGGGTGGCAAACTCATCCGCGACGATTTCCCCGTCGCAGCGGGAGCCCAGACCGCCCAAAGATAGACCGCGCCGAGCCTTTGTCGGACCCAAGCCCCGGTTCTCCTCCCCCGTCCCTTCACGGGGGAGGTGGCGAGCGCTGAAAGCGCGAGACGGAGGGGGGAAGGTCCACCGAATCGGCGTGCCCTCCGCTTGACTTACTTTCACGGCCGGCCATAGAACGCCCGCGCCTCAAGGCAGCGTAGCTCAGTGGTAGAGCAGGGGAATCATAATCCCTTGGTCGGGGGTTCAAATCCCTCCGCTGCTACCAATAAAACCGTGTCTAGTCCGGAGACATAGGTAACAGAACGTTCCTAAGACATGGGTGACAACCTCGGGCCGAACGGGTTGTCGAGGGGCTGCCAAGTTTTTTGCTCCAAGTCGATATATCCGAGATCGTAATGCATGAAGGAGACGGCGATACACGGTTGCGCCCGGATATCGAACTGCTGGCGGAATAATATCCGCTTGCATAACGTCCATAATTGAGACCGTGACGACCGGCGAGGGTCACCGGACATGGGTCATAGATGCGATCTTGCCGGCCAGCGTCGAGGCTCCAACGCCGAAGAACCTGATCAGCGGAGTCGTCTGAGACCTGCCGATGAGTAAACCGGATGAGTTTACAAATGCGCTCATTGCCCACCTTCCCTCGTTAAGGCGGTACGCGGTCGCGCTGGTGGGAAATGCTGCTCTGGCCGATGACCTTGTGCAGGACTGCATCGAGCGCGCGTTGCGCCAGTCGGCGCAATTGAGAGAGCTGCAAAACATGCCGGGTTGGCTCCGTCGCATATTGCACAACCGCTTTATCGACGAAATCCGGAGGAGCCGGGGAAGAGGAGCACACCAGGATATTGCAGATTGCTGCGATCATCCCGACCTGACGGTCCAGGCGCTCGACAGCCTTTCAAATCGCGATTTTGTAAGAGCAATGAACGCGTTAAGCTTTGAGCACAGGGAAATCCTGTTGCTCGTCGGACTGGAAGAGCTTAGCTATCGCTCGATTGCCGATGAACTTGGCATTCCCATCGGTACGGTCATGTCGCGGCTGGCAAGGGCTCGGGAGCGGCTTCGCAGCCTGATGCAAGACGGTGAGGCGGAAATTCATCCAGTTCCGCCCGCGTTGAAAGAAGCGGGATGAGCGGCAAGACGGGATTTGACGAACTCGAGTTGAATGCCTTCATCGACGACGAGCTTGAGGCCGCGCGGTTGCGCCCGGTCCAGGAGGCAATTGACGGCGACACGGTTCTCGCACAACGGGTTGCCGCAATCCGCTCCGGCAAGCTGCGCGTCCGCCAGATTTACGGTCCACTGACCGATCGCAGCCTGCCGGCCGAATGGGTAAGATTGGCGCGGCGAGGGTATGGTCCACTGCAGCTGCGCAGGATGGGGCCGGTCGCAGCAATAGCTGCGGTATTCATCGTACTGATTGTTGCAGGTTATGCGGTCTACGGCGTCCGGACCTCCCCGCACGAGGAGATCGTCCAGACCGCTCTTGATGCGCGTGGCTCTGAATCGGCGCCGGTGAAGGTGATTGGCACCCCGCTGGGCGATATTCGTCAGTACAATGGCATGCTTGCCGCGGCAGTCGGTCTCGACGTCAAGGTACCCGATCTCGCTGCGCTCGGTTATCAGCTGGTGCAAATCCGGCTGTACCGCATGTCAGGTGCGGGCGCGGCCGAACTCTCGTATCGCGACCGGCAAAATCGTCTGTTCACGCTCTATTTGAGCCATTCCGGCGGCAGCGTGCGTTTCGACCAGTTCGCGCGCGACGGCCTTCGGATCTGCGTTTGGCAGGATGAGGACCTCAGCACCGTCATGGCCGGCAACGTCACAACCGCGGCGATGCAGAGACTGGCCGCCGTCGCCTATATCGGCCTGACACTCTGACAGTTCATCAACGCACCGCACGCCATGACATCGATCCAGTGTCAATGTCGCTGGATTATGCATAAACGCACTTCGGCAAGAGGAGTGAGAATTACGCGGTAAAGATTCAACCCACTTCACCTTTGCATTGTTCGACGTTTGGCCCGGCAATATATTGGTGAAATTATAAGGTCTATTTGCGGGCGGGCAGCAACCCCAGAATGACGTACGAGTGCGCACGCAGCCTGGCAGGCGTGTTCGGGGCCATCTCTCCGCGTATCAATCGCAGCCTTGCCATGATGGCCGCGCTATGCTGGTTCGTCGCGGACAGTTCCGATATTCAGGCGGATGAAATCTTCAGCGCCGGCGGGTTTGCCCTCCAATGGGACACAACGCTGCGCTACACCGAAGGTGCCCGTCTGAGCCCGGCAAATTCCGTATTGCTGAAGAATCTCAATGCGGATGACGGCGATCGCGATTTTGCCCCGGGCCTGATCTCCAACCGGATTGATTTTGCCTCTGTTCTCAACCTGTCAAAGGAGGAATTTGGTGTGCTCGTCGGCGCGGATGGCTGGTACGACACCGTCTATCATGCGCGAACGGACAACAAATCGCCGGGCACTTTCAACGCGATCTCCGTACCGAACACCGAGTTCCCTCGCGCCACGCGTAATCTCGAAGGACAATATGCCGAACTCGGCGAAGCATTCGCCTACGGCAATTTCAGCATCCTGGAATTGCCGCTCTCCATACGTGTTGGAAGGCAAACGGTCCTTTGGGGTGAGGGCGCCTTTTTTGACGCAGACAGCATCGCGGCGGCACAGGCTCCGATCGACTACCTCAGGAACATGGGACCGCAGAACTATTCCAACAGTGCCTCTCTTCCGGTGACCCAGTTGTTCGTCAGCGCGCAGCCGATTCCGGATGTGACCCTTGCAGCCTATTACCAGTTCGAGTGGCGCTCTTCGCGTCTGCCCGCCGTGGGAAGCTATTTCAGCGATTCGGATGTGATTGGCGCCGGCGCTGAACGCCTTCTTCTCGATAATGGCCAGTTTTTGCTTCGCCGCGCCGACCGAACGCCCACAGATGGAAGTCATTTCGGGATATCGCTGAAAGCGACCCTGGGTGACATCGACTTTGGCCTTTACGCCCTCAGATATGCCTCCCAATATCCCTATCTGAGATTCAGTCTCTATTCCGCTCCCGAACCGGACGGTGAAATCGGCGAATTTTATTCCGCCTATCCGGGCGCGATCGACCTCTATGGGGCGAGCATCAGTGGCTATATCGGAAACAGCAGCATCGTGGCCGAAGTCGCGACACGTGTGAACGCACCGGTCCTTGGTGGTTCGGCGGTTCAACAGTATTACTCGTTAGACGGTGGCCAGACCCCAACTGCCAATTATGTGCGCGGCAACACGTTTCACGCGCAGATTGCCGCGCTTTCGACCTTTGGCCCCGGCACGTTCTGGGACAGCGCCAATCTGGCTGCACAATTCGGTTCAACGTGGCTTCTTGATGTGACGCAAAACCCGAACGCGACAGATCTGTCGCGGGAGATGTTCGTCAGTTCGATTCGGGCTGTATTCGAACCGCACTATTTCGAGGTGCTGCCCAATCTCGATATTTCGCTTCCGCTCGGTATTGGATATGGGCTCGCGGGCCAGTCTAAACTCTATTTCGGCCCGGTCGCGGGAGCAGGCGATTTTGAAGTTGGGATTTCCGGGACGTACCGTTCCGTGTGGAAGGCGGACCTGAAATTCACCGGGTTTATCGGGTCATCGTCGCGGCAGGTTTTCGCCGACCGGGATTTCATCTTGTTGTCCCTGGAGCGAAGCTTTTAGGACCGCCCCATATTTATTTCCGCTCAAATTCGATTCGCCGCGGAATATCCGTGCGTCTCCCCACGTCATCGAAACGACAACAGTAGCGGAGAGGTCTGCAGGCGGCCGGCGGATCTTGCCGGTTACAGAACGCGCCAGCGGCAACATTCGATCGGAGCGGGGCATGCCAAGATCACTGACACAAGCTGCAATTGATGACTTTCGTGACCGCCTGCGCAAGATTGCAATCGAGCTGTTCGCCGAGGCTGGGCAGGACGGCTTCAATATGCGCGAGCTTGGGAAACGGTTGGGCGTCAGCGCAATGACGCCGTACCGCTATTTCAGCGACAAGGACGAAATCCTCGCCTCAATCCGTACGCAAGCGTTTGCCCGCCTGGCTGATCGCCTCGACAGCGCGCTTGAAGTGCACGGTTCGCCGGACGAAAAGATCGCCGCAGTAGCGAATGCCTATGTCGAATTCGCTCAACAGGAGCCGGTCCATTATCGGCTCATGTTCGACCTTTCGCGGTCCAAACAAAATTCCTGTCCTGAACAGGAATTTCAGGAGAACAGGGTCCGCCTGGCCCTCACTTCCCTGATCCGTGATCTGGTGGCGCACGAAGTGCTCGACGGCACGCCCGAGCGGATTGCGCAGGTGCTATGGACGACGATCCACGGCGCAATCGCCCTGGATCTTGCCGGACAGCCGACGATTGGATCACGCGAACTGATCCAGGAGATGGCACGGCTGTTGGTCGCCGGATATGGCGCTGGCCCGGCATTGCGTCGGGGGAGAAAAAAGCTGCGCCCTGATATCACACAGTCCCAAATACGCAGGCAGCAAACCGTGCAATCCGATTCCGCACTGGTTGTCGCCGCCGGGTGATACCGCGGCTTCGTGTTGCCGTATCCCGCTCCCCCCTGACCCCGGGGAGCGGTAACTGGGCCGGGGTCTTTTCCTCCCGAGCGGCTCCCGCGGCCCCGGCTCATTTTCTCCGCGCTGCCAAACCTGGATTGGTCGTGCTTGGAACCGTTCCACAATTCCGGCAGGTTCCACGAGGGGATATTCATCCGCAATGTTGAGACATACGCATAAGTTATTCGGTTCCGCCGGGAATTGTCTTGATCCGGTGTGCCATGGGCGTACGATTCAGGTGCAGCCTCTATCGTGAGGTTTGCATATGCAGGTACGAGAGTGCCGCGAATTCGCCGAACAATGCAGGATGATGGCCAAATCAGCCCGGAACAAGATGCAGAGGTCCCAGTTTCTGCGGTTGGCAGATCAATGGGAAGCCATTGCCGCGACGCAGCGGAAGTTCCTTAAGCTGAAACGCAAGGCCAGGGAGTCCTTCAAAGACTGACGGGCCACGCACGGGGGACATGCGTGGCCAATCTTTTCTCACCTGCGTCTGCCCGAACCTATCCGTATACGCTCCAACTCATCGAAGGCGAATAATCATAATTTCAGCAGGCGCCTGGCATTGCCGCTGAGCAGTTTTTCGCGATCCTCACGGCACAGCGGAATCTTGTCGATCCAGCCGGTCGCCAGCGTGTTATCGACGAAAGGATAATCGACCGAGAACATGATGCGGTCGATGCCCATCTCCATCACGCTGCACAGCAAGGCCGGATTGGAAAAGAAGCCGCTGGTCGTGATGTAGAAGTGTTCGCAGAACACATCCCGAAAACCTTTGGCGCCACCGCCGGCGCGCTTCAATGAATGGTCGATCCGCCACAGCAGGAAGGGCAAGCCCTCGCCCAGGTGCCCGAGAATGATCCTGGCCGGATGCTTTTCGAGGACGCCGCTCATCACCAGCCGGATCGCCTGTGTCGCGGTCTCCATGGTGAAACCCCAGGCCGCGCGCGGAAACATCGGCCAGGATTGCGCATAATCCTTGAAATACACATCCATGACGGCCGGATGCGGAATCGCCGGATGAATATAGAGCGGCACGTCGAGGGCTGCGGCGCGCTCGAACACCGGCCAGAAGAATTCTTCGTCGAGAAAGCGCCCGCGCGTCAGCCCGTGAATCATCGCGCCCTTGAAGCCGAGCTTCGTCACCGCGCGTTCCAGCTCATCGGCGGCGCCGCGCGGATCGGGCGTCGGCAGCGCGGCGAATGCGGCAAAGCGCTTCGGGTGTGCCAGCACTGTCTGGTGCAACCGGTCGTTGGCCGCGCGCGCCAGCCTGATCGCTGCTTCCGGCTCCAGCTTCTGCACCGAAGGAGCCGTGTGCGACAGCACCTGAATATCGATTCCGGCTTCGTCCATTTCCCGGATGCGCAGCGCCCCGACATCATCGAGCCGCTCGGAGATTTTTGGAAGCTTCGCGGCGTCCATGCCGGCAAACGTCGCCTGGATTTCGGCGTCGGCGTAATGCTCCTCAAGCGCAATGATCAGTGGTTTTTGCGGCATCGATATGCTCCAATGTGGTCAGTTCTGGAATGGTTTGTAAGCGAAACGAATCATGTCACGCGGAGCCCGCGGAGAACGCGGAGGTCTCCAGTGCGCGATGGCGAATTGGATCGTCTGCAGAGCACGTCACCGATATCTCTGCGATCTCCGCGGGCTCCGCGTGAAATTTTGTGCGGTCTCGATTCCCAACTACTCTAATGCGGGCAAACTGGGGAAAAGTCACTGCGGCAATCGGTTCTGTCAGCCGCCGAGCGAGAACGTGATTGCGCCGTCGGAACTGTAGATCACGAACTGATCGACCGTGCCGCCGTCGTCAACGTCGACCTCGTATTTTTTCTCTCCGTCCAGCAGAAAAACATCGTAGCGCGTGACGTGAACCGGCTTGCCGCCAATGTCGATTTCCGCGCTGCCGGTCGTGATCTTGACGTCATCGAGCCGCCCGCGGTCCGGAGTAAACATCGAATCCCCGCGCAATGCCGCGGCAGACCACGGATTGGCAAGTTTGACACTGGCGGGCGCAACAATCGTCTCGCCATTTGGCTTTTGCATGACAAAGTGATCGTCCTGTGCCGACCCGCTCAGTTCAATGGAATTGCCGTTGGTCGTGGTCACGCCGTGAAAGGACACCAGCCTGCCGCCGTTCCAGCGTTCTTGCCGTGATGCATCCTGGCGGAACACGGTGATCCCGACAAATGACACCGCAATCCGAATCTCGGTGTCCACGTCCGTTTCATCGCCGTTGCGCGTGACGGTGTTGGTAAAAGTTCCGATCCGCCCGTAGCGGGAATGATGCGCGACATAGACGAGCTTCTGCACCGGCGCGGGAGCCGCGGCTGCCGGCGCGGCGCACAAAATTGCGCCGGACAGCGCACCATAGGCCAGCAATTTGAACAATTGTGCGGGCATTACGCGATACCGCCTGCTCAATTCGCAAGCATAATTCCAGCCCCGATTGAAACGCGCAAGCTGTCACGGAAGCGGTTCGTCATCCGGCAATTTGCGCGGTTTTGGCCCGGAATAGCGGAACCCGAGTTCCGGGGGTATTGGTCCCTTGATGCGTTCGCCGCGCTGCATCTGCTCGAAGGCATGCGCGCAAATCCCGACACTGCGTGAAAGCACGAATACTCCGCGGCCAAGTTCAGGCGGGAAACCGAGTTCCAGCAAAAGAACCGCCGCGATACCGTCAATGTTTATGGCAATCGGTGAATGTCGGCCGCGTGAGATTTCCTCGCGCACAGCTTCGCCGATTTCGACAAAGCGTCCGTTGATCGTGCGATCGCGAACCGCCTCGTTGATCAGCTTCGAAATCCGTTTGGCGCGCGGATCGACGTCGTGGAATCGATGGCCAAAACCAGGAATGAAACGCCCATTTCGGGCGCGAAAATCCGCCAGCACTCGGGTTACCGCAGAGTTCAGATCGTTGCCCGGACCGGCATTCTGCGCAATCCCGGAGAGCAGTTCCATGCATTGCTGGCCTGCTCCGCCGTGTACGTCGCCGAGCACATTCACCCCGCCCGCGATGGCGCCGTTGATTCCGATTCCGCAGGTGATCGCCATGCGCGCAATTGCGATCGATGGCGCCTGGGGGCCGTGATCGACACCTGCCACCAAAAGCGCACCGAGCAGATACGCCTCGCGCGGCGTCGGCAATTCGCCGCGCAACATCAGCCAGATCATTGCGGGAAAACTGATCCGCCCGATCAGGTCCTCGATCGCATAACCGCGTATACGGATCGATCCCGGCGCAATCTCGGTGATGGCGCTCTCCCACCATTCGGCGGCGGATGAGCGGTCCCCTTCGCTTTGGCCTGTCAACGAAGCATCACCGCGTAGCGATGGCTTCGACTTCGATCAGGCAGCCGTGATTCAGCGCCGGCACCGGAACGACCGCGCGCGCCGGTTTGTGCGCGCCCA
>JAGWSK010000079.1 GCA_028869355.1 Alphaproteobacteria bacterium
CGCCGGGGCCCCAGCCCAAAGTAGCCACCATATGCGCCGCAATCGCATTGGTCGCCGGATGCGCCCTGCAGATCGCATCGGGTGGTGAATGTATCCGTCGAACATATGGGGCTCCGCGGCGTGGGCGGCGTCGCGAAGACGGCGCCGATGGTGGGAGCCCTTGATACGGACGGCGCAGCGTGATCCCCCGTCGTTCACTCATGACAGATTGGCAACGCACAAAAACATCAAGCGACGATATATAAAGGACCAGTTCTTCTTGTCATTTGAGAACACATAAGATTGCGAGTCCGTCATTGTCGGAGGGCTCTTACGCGCTGCGTCCCGTTCCGGGGCCCGTGAGCCCGGCGCCACCGCCGCGGCGGATGACAGGCGGGCGGCTCCAGACAAAAGAAAAGGAAGATTCGACTGACCCCAAACCCAGGCGGGCGCTATGGCTCGCCTCAGCGATGAGCGGACTCGTGGGGATGACCGGTGTGGGGTCCCGTATGAGCGTTATGGAAGCTTCTGAAGCCCGCCGCGGCGGCGCGCCGGAAGTGATTGCCGTCGTCTCGAACAAACGGCTGGCCTCTCCCACGGGAATAATAAAAGAAATCATCATCGCCCCAATAGCCTTCAAACAGTGGGCCATAGTAGCCGTCGTAATAGCCGTCGTAATACACCGGGCCATCTGGGCTGACGCATCCGGCCAATACGAGCAACGCGGAAGCGCCGAAAATCATTTTCCAGTTGTTGTTCATATGAACCCTTTGTGCCGGCATTCGCCGGATCAAGTCCGTTCCGGATAACATGGTAGTCGCCGGGATCGGCCTCCGCAACTTCGACCCAGCGGTTGCCTGGAGTTTCTGTAAAAGCCCGATAAAAATGACGGGCACGCCGAAGGCTATTTCCCTAAGTATGGGATCAGAGTCGAAACACCAACCAATCCGCTTGCGTTTCGCAACCGGAGTAGGTATAAGCCTATAGGTAAATGCCGTAACTGTATCGGACAAACCGCCACATGATTTTGGGTACAAAATCTGCCGTGAGCGCGGAGGACATTGCAATCCGGCTGCGCGAGGCTTCCGCGTCGCGCCCGACGGATTCAGTTCCGCGGAATGCCGAGGCGATGTAACTTTTACCGTTACGGTTGGTTTTCGAATAAGCCCTTGGAATCCCTGAATTGTTACGGTGTGACGGTTGTGCTGGAGAAAAGTGCCTGGCGTCCCCAGGGGGAATCGCCCCCCGGTTTTCGCTGTGAGAGGGCGACGTACGCACGCCGCAGCGCCACAGTATTATCCGGAGGTATTCTTCAGAAAGGTGGTCCCATGTTGAAGTGGAAAATTACGGCGCTCCTGGGCGTTGCGTTCGGCGTCGCGGGCATCGGCTGGGGTTACGCGCAACAGGCCAGAACTCCCGGATTTTATGAATTGCGCATTTACACGGCGCAACCGGGAAAGCGTGATGCGCTCGCGGCGCGTTTCGCCGATCGCACGGCGGCCATTTACGCCCGGCACGGAATCACCAATGTTGGATATTGGATCCCGCAGCAGAGCGATCCCGAGCTTGGCATCAGCGCGGAAAATACCTTCATCTATATCCGCGGCTACCCGTCGAAAGCGGAACGCGACAGGCGCCTCAATGCCGCCCATGATGATCCCGAATTTGCTGAAGTGGTGACCAGGCAGGAAGCGAACCCTAAAACGAAGCTGATCGTGAAGGCGCACAACATCGACATGGCGCCCAACGGCACATATTCCGCGATTGCCATCACCAAATAGCAGCAGTGCGACGGCACTCGTTTCCCGATGCGGTTGGCGGTATCAGCGGTCTCGGACCGACTGGCAAAGACTATAGCTTTTGCGGCGCACCCGGAAGCAAGACGCTTTACAGCGGATCAGTCGAGATCTCTGCGAGCGTGGTATGGATACCGGATGCCCGGCGCAATGTCTCGCTCACCGGGCAATGCTCGGCGATCTGAACCAGCCGCAATCGTTGCTCTTCAGCCAGCTCGCCCTCGAGGTAAATGATGCGGTAGAACCGGTCGCTTTTGGGCGCAGTGTCACTTGCCGCGACTTTCTCATGCCACAACTCGACCTTCGCGCGGCTGAGTGGCCAGCCGTGACGGTCTGCATACATTCGCATCGTAATGAGGGTGCACGCTCCCAGTCCCGCCAGGAGAAATTCATATGGTGATGGCCCCGCGTCCCGGCCACCCTGCGAAGTTGGCTCGTCGGCGGCAAGAACATGGCGGCCGGCGATAACGGTTTGAGCGTACCGCACGCCACTTTCAGTAACGGTGACCCGAGTTTTCTTTTCGGTCATGGGCGCAGCTCCTCCGGCCGTGTCGATTTTGATAGTATGAGTGCTCCCGGCCTGATGGGAGCAAATCTTTCAGGGGCGCAATCTGCAAGGAGGAATTCCATGAACAGATATGTTGGACTTGCGGCTGTCGCAGCAATCTCTGGAATGGCCGGCGCTGCGTTGGCGGCCGAAGGCGACCAATTTCTCATCAGGGGCGATGCGGCGAAAGTCATGCTCGATCAGAACATGCTGAACGTCGCGACTGCCGAGAAAATTGCACAGGCGTGCGTGGCCGAAGCCAGGAAAGAAGGCGTCCGTGTGAGTGTCGCTGTCCTCGACCAGTTCGGCGAGCCGATTTATGTCTATCGCATGGACGGCCAGAGCAAGCAGGGCATCGAGACTGCGTTTCTCAAGGCCAAAACCACGCTCAATACGCGCCAACCCAGCCGGGCAACCGCGAATGCCGTCGCCCGAGGGGGTTCCGAGTTTCGGCAGTGGTCATTCGGCAATTTCGCCCAGGGCGGCGGACTGCCGATTGTCGTCAATGGCAACCAATTCGTTGGTGCAATCGGCGTCGGCGGCTCGCCTGGGCGCCCCGGGTGGAACGATGAAATCTGTGCCTGGCGTGGCTTGACTCAAGTCATGGGCAAGCAGCCCGATCTCCTGCCGGTGGTTAATGCGCCGGCGCCGGCTCCAGCAGGTGGCGGACGGGGCTGAAACGACTCGAACAGGCCGGACTTCTGACGCGGTCGAAACAGGCGAAGCCGGCTTTCATGTGTTGGCATCAGGTGAAATCATCGCCGACCCCACCGGCAAGTAGCCGCTTGCAGCCGCGCGCGCAGTTTATGCTCGCGCCATAAAACCGGGGCCACGCGCGTTGACGGACGAAGCGGTTTTCCGGAAATGCGCCTGGCGGCTGCTGCCGCTGATCACCGCGGGTTTTTTTATCAATTTTCTCGACCGGACGAATGTGGGCTTTGCCGCGCTCACCATGAATCGGGAACTGGGATTCACGCCGTCAGTTTACGGCTTCGGCGCCGGCATCTTCTTTATCAGTTATTCGATTTTTCAGATTCCGGCGAATCTGATGCTGCACAGGATCGGCGCACGCCGCTGGCTTTTCCTGATTCTTGTCGCATGGGGAGCGACGGCTGCGGTTACCGCATTGGTGCAAGATGCAACGAGTTTCTACGTGCTGCGATTTCTGGTCGGCATGGCGGAAGCCGGATTCTTTCCCGGAATCATTCTCTACCTGACGTTCTGGTTTCCCAAACGCCATCTGGGCCGCTTCACTTCGATCTTCATGTGCGCAAATCCCGTCTCGTTTGTGATCGGCGGGCCGATTGCGAGCGCGATTCTTTCTCTCGACGGAACGGCCGGGCTGCACGGCTGGCAGTGGCTCTTCATTCTCGAAGGCGTGCCGGCGTGCGTCGCCGGGATCGCGATTCTCAATCTGCTTCCGGACCGTCCGATGGATGCTTCCTGGCTCACGGATAATGAGCGCCGTTTCGTCTCATCAACGGTCGCGGCTGAACAGGCCGGCAAAGAGGAGCGATTACTCCCTGCATTGCTCGATCCACGGGTGAGCGCTTTGGCTATCGCGTATGGTGGCATCCTGTTTGCCATCTATGGATTCGGCTTCTGGCTGCCGCAGTTGGTCCAGGCCGCGGGGTTTTCCACCACCGCTACCGGATTCGTCGTGGCGTTGCTTTATGTCGCGGCGGCGCCGGCAATGATTCTCTGGGCCAGGTTCAGTGACAGCAGGGACGAACGCATCTGGCATTCGGCCCTGGCGGTATTGGTTGCTGCCCTCGGTTTGCTTGTCGCAAGCACTGTGCACAACAGCATCGTCATGCTGATCAGTCTGGCTGTGACGGGCACCGCCATGTATTCGGCACTGACGCCATTCTACGGTCTCGCATCATCGCTCCTGAGCGGCCCGGCAATGGCTGGTGGAATTGCGCTGATCAACATGTTTGGGGGAATATTGGGCGGTTTTGTCGGCCAATATGTCATCGGCATCGTCCGCGCAAAAACCGGCAGCTATGGACCAGCACTGGTGATGATCGCGGCTTCGCTCGGCGTCGCCGCACTGATCATCCTTGCGCTGGGCCGCGTCATGAACCCGCATTTAAAGGGCAGTTTGACGGGCGCGGAGGGCTAACCATTCTGCGCAGCTTCGCCACCGGCCGCAGGCCGCGCTGCGCCGGAAGCGCAAAGCATCTATCGGTCAGCCCGCCTTCTTGCGCCGGCCAGCCGCTTTGGCGGCGGGTTTCACCAGCACCGGTTCCTTCGCTTTCTTGCCCGGCAGCGGCAGCAGCATTTCGCGCTGACCAGCGATGCGCTTCTTGCCCTTTTTGGGAGCGGCGGCAGGTGCAGCAAATGAAGCCGCTGTCTGGTGTCCCGCGAGACTGCGCTTCAGGGCGTCCATGAGATTGATGACATTGGCCGGTGGAGCGGCGGCATGATCCCGCGGCACCGAAACTCCGGCCTGTTTTTCCTTCAGCATCGCCACGACGGCTTCTTCATAGTGATCCACGAATTTCGACGGATCGAAGTCGGCTTCTTTTGTTGCGAGGATATGCTCGGCCAGTTTCAGCATATCGGGCACCAGCTTCACGTCGGGGATGTCGTCGAAGTACTCCCGGGCGTCACGGATCTCATACGGGTAGCGCAGCGTGGTACCCAGCAATCCACGATCCCAGGGCTGAAGCATGATGACGCGCTCGCGCTTGGCCAGGACAACGCGGCCGAGAGCCGCCATCTTCTTCCCGCGCATGGCTTCGCGGATTACTGCGAACGCCTCGACGCCCACCGCATCGTTCGGGACCAGGTAATAGGGGCTGTCGAGAAACCGCTCATCCACATCGGCGCGGGGGACGAAGCTGTCGATTTCGATGGTGTGGTTGCTCTCGACCTCTACCGCTTCGAGTTCCTCATCATCGACAAGGATGAATGAGTTCTTCGCGTATTCGTAGCCGCGCGCCTTATCGCCGGAGTCGACAGGCTCCCGCGTGACCTCATCGACCATTTGCTGCCGCAGCCGGTTGCCCGTGTTGCGGTTGATCTGCCGGAATGAAACACGTTCCGTGCTGGACGAAGCGGTGTAGAGCGCGATTGGGCAGGAGACGAGCGACAGGCGCAGGTAACCTTTCCAGTAAGGGCGTGCTGAGGCCATGATCGAAATCCGTTGGTGGAATTGTCCTAATCTGATTGCGGAGGGCGGCAACTCAAAGGCACCGGCCGTTCCTCCGTGAGCATCTTATCGTGAGCGGCACCATACGGCCAACTGGGTGAGGAATTGCTTTAGCCCGAAAGCATTTACCCGCAGTCGCTGTTCCTGTTCCGTTCCTGACGCGGGGGTTGAGGGATTGGTCAGAGCGGTCGCCCTTCACCGCAGGCGGGGGACGAAACTCAGAAGCTGTTGCGCTGACTACTCGGCCTGGGCGGGAACAGGAGCATGCGCCCCGCTGACCCAGGCGCCGAATCGATTGAGATAGAGATACAGAACCGGGGTGATGTAGAGGGTCAGCGCCTGGGAAACGACAAGCCCTCCGACGACGGCGATGCCAAGCGGTTTGCGGCCCTCGCTGCTGGTGCCGAATCCGATCGCAATCGGCAGAGTTCCAAACAAGGCCGCCATGGTTGTCATCATGATCGGGCGGAATCGGATCACGGCGGCCTGCAGAATCGCCGTCTCCGGGTCCGCGCCCTCCTGACGTTCGCGGGCGAGCGCGAAATCGATCATCATGATCGCATTCTTTTTCACCAGGCCGACAAGCATGATGATGCCGACGAAGGCATAGAGCGTGAGCGTATAGTGGAACAGCCACAGCGTGAGGAGCGCGCCGGCGCAGGCGGCAGGCAGGCCCGACAGAATCGTCAGCGGATGGATGTAACTTTCATACAACATGCCGAGCACGATATAGACCGTCAGTATGCCGCCGATCAGGAGAAAGACCATGCCCTGCATCGAGTCTTCGAACGCCTTTGCCGTGCCCTGGAAGGCCCCCTGAACCGACGCCGGGATGCCGTTGGCAATCTTGACTCTTTCGATCTCGTTCAGGGCGTCGCCAAGGGCCACTCCCGGCGGCAGGTTGAAAGACAGGGTCACAGAGGGAAGCTGACCGAGATGGTTGACGGATAATGGCTGGGTCCCGCGCGTAAGGTGAACCACGGAAAGAAGCGGCACCATGGAACCGGTATTGGTGGTGGCAGCCGAGGCGACACGGGTGGTGGCGAGATAAAGACGACTGAGCGAATCGGCATCGGTCTGGTATTTCGGCAGAAGTTCAAGATTCACCCAATACTGGTCCGCAGCGGTATAGATCGGCGCGATATCCTCGCCGCCAAAGGCCGCGCCCAGCGCCGTCTCGATCTGACTGACCGTAATGCCAAGTGCGGCCGCACGCTTGCGGTCGATCTCCACATTGACGGATGGTGTGGACAAATCGAGGTCGGTGTTGACGTCGATCAGAAGCGGATCGGTTTGCAGCGCCGCCAGCAGTTTTTGCGAGCTCGAATAGAGTTCGTTCAGATCGATGTCCTGCATCGTGTATTGGTAAAGCGCCCTGCTGGTCTGGCCTCCTATCCGGATTGGCGGGCGATTCTGCATGACCACGTTGATGCCGGGGATGCGCTGAAATTTCTGGCGCAGCTCCACGATGACCTGGTCGGTCGTCAATTTGCGCTGGTCACGCGATTTTAGCTGGATGCCGAAAGATCCGGAATTGGCGCCACCACGCACACCGCCGGAACCAACGGAGCTCATGAAACCATCAACATTGGGATCCTGCGCGATAATGTTCGCCGCTTCCTGCTGATGGCGCCGCATCTCGGCAAAGGAGATACCGTTGGCGCCGTCGGTATAGGCATTGATACGGCCGGTGTCTTCGGAAGGCAGGAAGTCCTGCGGCATGATACGGAACAGTTCGACGGTTGCCATCAGGCTCAGGAAAAACAGGCAAACGATGAACGGCCGATGGCGCATGCTCCAGCGCAGGCTCGTTTCGTAACCGTGCTGCACCGTGACGAAGGCGTTTTCGCTGATGCGATAGAACCGGTTATGGCGTTTGGAACGCTCGTCCTTGGCGGATTTGATCATCCGGCTACAGAGCATCGGGGTCAGCGTCAGGGAGACGACGCCGGAGACAAGCACGGAGATCACGATGGTGACCGCAAATTCGTGCAGTAATTTGCCGATGATGCCGCCCATGAACACCACCGGGATGAACACGGCGGCGAGCGAAATCGTCATGGACGGAATCGTGAAGGCGACTTCGGAAGATCCCTTGAGCGACGCTTCGTAAGGAGCCTCACCCATTTCGACGTGACGCATGATGTTTTCAAGCATCACGATGGCGTCGTCGACGACGAAGCCGACACATAAAGTGAGCGCCATCAGAGATAAATTGTCGAGGCTGTAACCCAACTGCGACATTCCGGCGAAAGTCCCGATCACGGAGATCGGCAGCGCGATCGCCGGTATGAAGGTCGCCGAAGGCGTGCGCAGGAAAAGGAAGATCACCAGAACGACGAGCAGCGCCGCGATAATCAATGTTATCTGCACGTCCCGAACGGAACTGCGGATGGTCAAGCTCCGGTCCATATAGGTCTGCACCTTGATGGACGGCGGGATCTGTTTGAGCAGTTCGGGCAGAGTTGCCTTTATTTCGTCGACGACGGCGATGGTGTTTGCGCCGGGCTGCCGATGGATTTCGAGAGTTACCGAGGGCACGCCTTTCCACGACCCGAACAGCTTGGGATTCTCGACGCTGTCGATGACATTGGCCACGTCTGCGAAACTGACAGGAGCGCCGTTCCGGTAGGCGATGATCTGTTGCGCGTAGTCGGCGGCCCGATTCAGTTGTCCATCGGCATGGATGACGGCGCCCCGAGTCTCCCCGTCCAGTTGCCCGGTTGCCAGATTGACGCTCGCGTCCTTGATGGCGGTTGCCACCTCGTCAATGCCGATCCCGCGCACGGCCAACTGGGCCGGGTCGACCTGGACGCGCACCGCAGGCCTTGATTGTCCATAAATCACCGCCTGGGCGACGCCATCCAGCGACGACAGCTTTCCGACCAGCACGTTCTCCGCATACTGATCGACGACATAAAGCGGCAGCGTTTCCGAACTCACGGAGAGATAGAAGATGCCGTCGTCCGCCGGATTGGATTTGCGGATGGACGGCGGTGTCGTCATCGCAGGCGGCAATTGCCGCGCTGCAGCCGACAATCCGGCCTGAACATCGAGAAATGCCGCGTCAATATTGCGGTCGAGCCGAAACTGGATGGTAATCGAGCTGCTGCCCGCGACATTGGTCGAGGTCATCGAATCGACGCCCGAAATCAGCGAAAACTGCTTTTCGAGCGGGGTAGCGACGGACGAGGCCATTGTCTGGGCGTCGGTGCCCGGCAGCGAGGCGGTGACACTGATGGTCGGCAAATCGACGTTGGGCAGTTCACTGACCGGGAGCGAAGAATATCCGAACAGGCCCGCTATGAGGAAAGCGGCCATCAAAAGAGTCGCCATCACCGGGCGCTTGATGAAGATCGCGGAAAAATTCACGACCGCGGCCCCTCATACGTAGCCATGTCCGCCTAAAAGTTACATTGTTGGGCCTGGATTGACCAGCGGTTGAGGGCCGCGTGGGCGTTGCCCCGGCCTCCTGCGGCAGTGTTCGCAGAGCGGGACTCGGCCGAATTTTACGCCCCATCGATTTTTAAGGTGTCGCTGACCTGGTCGAGATAAGCTCCGTAACCCTCGGCTTCCATGTCCTCACGACGGATAAAACGCAGCGACGCCGAATTGATGCAGTAGCGCAGTCCGCCGCGATCAACCGGCCCGTCCGGAAAGACATGTCCGAGATGACTGTCGCCATGTGCCGACCGCAGCTCGGTACGGATCATCCCGTGCGAAGCATCCCGCAACTCTCTGATGTTGGCCGGCTCGATCGGCTTTGTGAAACTTGGCCAGCCGCAGCCGGACTCAAATTTGTCGGATGAGGCGAACAGCGGCTCACCCGATACAATATCCACGTAAATTCCCGGTTGTTTGTTGTTCAAATATTCGCCGGTCCCCGGCCGCTCGGTGCCGTTCTCCTGGGTTACGCAATATTGTTCGGGCGTCAGTGCTGAGATCGCCTCAGGAGTTTTGCGATATTCGACCATGCTGTTCCGTCCGATCTGTTGGCGGCAACACTCACGTGAGCGGGTGAATGCGGCCAATGTGGAATGGCACGCAAACAGAGTAGCGCTTTTGTGTGCCGGTCCGCCACGCAACGTGCTGCGGTACGTTAGCGTTCCTCGCATTACCGTGAGTGATTGCCCCAAGTTTGCCACGCGGACGTTTCCACTGCAGGACATGAGCGGGCATCTCATGCGGGGCAGTATCGTAAGCTCCCGCGGGGCCCCGATTTGCGCTGGAAAGGGGGTTGAGGCGTCAATGAAAGTCGACATCCCGAAAAACTGGACGCCGACTTCGGCGAATATCAACGCACTGCCGGATCCGCTGCGCCGCTATATTCATGACCTGGAGAGCGGGGGTGGTTCGAGCGCAGATGTGCAGACGATCGCGATGCTCAGCGTCCAGGTAGAGGAGCTGCAAAAGCTTCTCGCGGATGAACAGCGGCAAAACCGGCATCGGGCGGCGTCAACGCCCGGCGCGTGCCAGAGACGCTTCAGCGCCTGACCCCCAAAACGCCAGTGTGGATGCCTTCGGGAACGCGACGGTCTCGGGCGATCGCACGGATTCGGTCGCATTTGAAGCGAACGCAACGCGGCTTTGTGACCGTCCATTCAGCGACAACTGTGCGAACAAAAGCAGGAAATCTGAAACCGGCGACGCGATAGTTTGCGCATCCATGGCGGATCCGCCACCCGGCTGGGATTAGGCCCCATCTCCGGAAAATAAGAATGCGAGGGAGTGGGCGCGGTTGACGGCTCAAGTCCAAAAGATGCGATTCCCGAGGGTATGGCCGCCGTGGCCGGTTCGGGCCAACAAGATTCACCGGCCGGGGACACGGTCGCTGTGGCCGTTTGCCATGCCGATCGGATTGACGATCCTGCCTTCGTTGGAGGCGGCGCGCCTGTATCCGTGGTGGGTCGCAGGTCTGGTGTTCAACGCTGTTTGGATCACGCTTAGGCTTTGCGACGATCGTATATGCAAAAAGGGCTGGAACATTTTTCGTCGGGCGCTGACGGCAATCGCTATCGTCGTTATTGCCGAAACAATAGTCTTAGCGAGCACAATCGACGTTTGCAGGCCCAATCAGGAGGGCTGCGTTCGCGTCTTTTTCCTCAAGCCAGTCAGGTTCGCCGCAGGTTTCGTCCCCGGATTCACCCGGCGATAGACCAGCGGATAAGAGGCCAAGATGTGCTCACGGAACCTCCAGTCGACGAAGGCCGCGTGAAAAGCCCGGCCCCGGCCCCGGGCTTTCTTCGCCGGATTGGGGCCCTCCCATTGATCCGTGGTCCGACGATTCGCAGCGCGCGTGTGCTGCGCGCTGAGAACTGCAGCTTACAATGTGGAAAGCCGGTAAAGAAAGAGCCGCGAATCGCCTTGCGGGGGACTATTCGCGGCCCAATTGGCGCTGTTCCTGATTAAGGGACCCATAAAGATCAGCGGTTCACGCCCCGGAAGCGGCGTTGGAGGAAAGCCATCCGCTGTCTCGGGCTCAGGCCGTGCCAATAGGCGGCGCGCCACCGCATATCGCGCCGGAAGCAGAAAGCCGGACGGAATGCCGGCGCGCGCAGACACGGCGCAGGCTCGTGCACGATGGAGCCAATAGGTGGCACTGGGCGGGCGGCGTCGGCCGGCGTGGCTGCGGCAGCAAGCGACGCGAGAGCAAGAGCACCGAGCGCCGCCTTTGCAATCGTCTTCATTGTTACTCTCCTGGTTATTATCCTGGGCGGCAAACGCCACCATACAGGCCTAACGCAAGGGAGTGGTTGCTGTTTCAGCGCGGCAGACCCCGAGCCAACACGCTTGCTGGATAACCTGGATACATGGTTGACGGAGCGGACTGAAGCGGAAGCCGGTTGAAGCCGGACGGCCACAATCTGGCGTCACACCCTCACGACGAAGAGCGCCACAGACACGGCGATGCCAACACTTGCGACAAGTGAATAAAGCAGGAAGCTACGGGATTGCCCGGTTTGCGCGAACTGCCGTGCACATCGGATCAGGTAGAAGGCGAGCGCCAGTATGGCGAGGGCAAGCCAAAGCGATCCAAGCGGTGTCATCAAGGACAGTGTAGCGCAATGGAGAGCGCATGCATTTCAAGCTTCCTTGAATGGCGTCTGTCAGCAGGCGAAAGAAAGCGCAGCCTGAGCCGGCTTCGGAACCGGGACACTAGCCCGATATGTCCCCGGCCAGCTTTGATCGTGCAACAACAGCAAAATTAACCACTTATTTTTCTTGTGCGACGAAATTCGCCTGGCACAGCCATTGCGGAGAAACTATGCGTTTCGCAGCTCCAACTGTATGTTTATTGTTGCTCACTGGTTGCTCGGCATATCTCGAGGCGACCAGACCTGACCCTGTGAATCTTCAAAATTTTTACGTCGGCATGACCCGGATCGATGTCGTGGCAAAGTTGGGGACACCGACTGGCGCCGTCACAGACGAGAATCAAAAATGTGACATTTACAGGCTCTACACCACAGGTCCGGACGCCATCAGCAGAGGCGCCATCGCGGCGGGCGAAGTGGCTGCTGACGTCTTCACACTGGGGCTGGCAGAGGTCGCAACGACACCGACCGAGGCGGCAACACGGAATGCCCAACACACTGTTCTGTTCTGTTACACACCGGACAACAAACTCGGCTGGGTCAGAGACACCAGCAGCAGAGATCCCGGCAGTTCGCTTCCGCCATAGAATGAGCTTCGCTGCTGTGCAGCCGGTACGGGCTACGCTCGGGGCGGAAGAATCGCGATCGCGTCCACCTCAACGAGGTAAGCGGGTTCGGCGAGGCGCACCACTTGTACCAGCGTTGAGGCCGGCAGTCTGCTTTTGTCGGTGAAAGTGGCCGCGCGCACTTCGCGATAGACGTCGGCGTTCTGCTCGATGTCGGTGATGTAGGTTGTGAGCCTCACGACGTCATTCATGTTACCGCCGACCGAAGCGAGTGCGGCCCGGATGTTCGCATAGGCCTGCATCATCTGGGCGCGGAATCCCTTCGCGGGTTTGCCGCCGGCGTCGGTGCCGGTCTGGCCGGCGACAAAGACAAGACGATGCGGTCCGTTGATCTCGACCAACTGGCTGTAACCCGTTGGTTGCGACATGCCGGACGGATTGGAATGGCGCACATTCGTCCCGGCCTGCGCCTGTGCCGAACCTGACACGGCGGCACTGGCAGCCGCCGCCACCGTCACTGCGGTGACAAAATCGCGGCGTGAAGAGGGGCGTTGAGTGGATGGATCGCAATCGTTTTGAGATGTCATACCCGTTACTCCCTTATGATGGAGTCGCGCCATTTGTAGGCGCGTAAAATTGGGCAACCGGCACACAACGCGCAGGCATGACACTACAACTCTGCTGCGGAGCGGGCAATTCTGCAGTGAGCGGACTGTGCTCGACACACATCAGCGCCGGGCGGGATGAGCGTGCGATACGGCATTTTCGCCATCCGGCGATCCTGCCCGCGGTTTTTTTCACACAATGTGCAGAACGTTCCGGGCGACGTAGATGAGGATCAC
>JAGWSK010000080.1 GCA_028869355.1 Alphaproteobacteria bacterium
ACAAGGCGGCGCTGAAACTGATCGTGTCGCGTCAGAGCATCGCAAGGCCATTCGCCGCGCCGCCGGGATTGCCGCCCGAACGGCTGCAGGCGCTGCGCGCGGCTTTTGATGCGACCATGAAAGATCCGCAATTCCTCGCCGAAGCGAAGCGGCTGAATCTCGAAGTGCGGCCGGTCTCCGGCAGCGACGTCGAAAAGCTGATCAAGGAGCTGTATGCAACTCCGCCGGATGTGGTGAAGCTCGCCGCACAGGCGGAAAAATCCTGACGGATGAATCCCGGCCAGTCACGCATCGCCGCTGATGTCGGCGGGACATTCACGGATGTCGCATCATTCGATCCGTCGACCGGCAGGCTCGCGCTCGGCAAGGCGCTCACGACACCCGATTTCCTGGTGAAGGGAATCGAGTCGGGGATCCTTAAGACCGGTTCTGACGCTGCCGATGCGGGTCTGTTCCTGCATGGTTCGACAATCGCCATCAACACGATGCTGGAACGCACCGGCGCCAGGGCGGCGCTCTTAATCACCAAAGGATTTCGCGACATCTACGAAATCGGCCGCGTCAACCGCCCGGATTCGTACAATCTTTATTTCCGCAAGCACCAACCGCTGATCCCGCGTGTTGACCGGCACGAAGTGAATGAGCGCCTGCTTGCCAGTGGCGAAGTGCTGATCCCGCTCGATGATGCGGAGATTTCGAGGCTTGGCGAAAACCTGCGACGGGAGGGCATCGAAGCGGTCGCGGTTCTGTTCCTGCATTGTTACCGCAACCCTGCACATGAACTGCGCGCCAAACGGACTCTGCAGGAAGCGATGCCTCGCGCATTCGTCACCGTCTCGCATGAGCTGTCGCAGGAGTATCGCGAGTTCGAGCGTGCATCGACGGTCGCGGCGAACGCCTATATCGGACCACGCGTGGCGGGATATCTCAAAGAGATCGACAGCCATTTGCGCGGACTGGGATTCGCCGGCGCGTTTCTGGTCGTGCAATCCACCGGAGGGTTGTTCAGCTTCGAACAGGCGCAGCAGCAATGTGTGCGCATGCTGGAATCCGGTCCGGCCGCCGGAGTCGTGGCGGCCCAGGCGGTATGTCGTGAGAGCGGGATTGAAAACGCCATCGCCTTCGACATGGGTGGGACCACCGCGAAAGCCGGCATCATTTCCGAAGGCCGGGTGCTGACGACCGGCACGGCCCTGGTGGGCGGATATGAGACCGCACTGCCGGTGCAGATTCCCACGATCGATATCGTTGAAGTTGGGACCGGCGGCGGCTCGATCGCTTTTGTCTCCGAGGGCGGCGCACTGAGCGTCGGGCCGCGTAGCGCGGGCGCCGCGCCCGGCCCGGCGTGCTACGATCTGGGCGGCGATGAGCCGACAGTCACCGATGCCAATCTGGTGCTTGGGCGGCTCGGCGCAACCCGATTCCTGGGCGGTGAGATGCGGCTCGATATTCGTGCCGCGGGGCGCGCGCTCTATGGGAAAATCGCCGGCCCGTTGGGCATGAATCTGGTCGATGCGGCGAACGGCATTGTCCAGGTTGCAGTGACGCAAATGGCCTATGGGGTCAAAAGCGTCACGACCTCCCGCGGGCTGGATGCCGGCAATTTCGTGCTGGTTGCCTATGGCGGCGCCGGGCCGCTGCACGCTTCGGCGCTCGCCCGGGAGATCGGCATCCGGCGTGTTCTGATCCCGCGTGCCCCAGGCCATTTCTCGGCCGTCGGCATGCTGTTCTGCGATCTCAGATATGATTGCGTGCAGACGCGGTTCACCAAACTTGACGATCTGGACTTCGGCGAATTCGAAACGAATTTCGGCGAGATGGAACGGAAAGGCCGTAACGCCATCGAACAGGCAGGCGTTCCTGCCGGCTCAGTGCAGACCGGCCGCGCGCTCGACATGCGCTATGTCGGTCAGGAGCATCTGGTGACGGTCGACGTTCCGCTTGAACATTTCGAGCGGCAGGACCGGCAGGCGATCAAAACCCTGTTTGATCGCATCCATCACCAGCGCTACGGCACTTCGGCGCCAGGCGAACGCGCCGAAATCGCCTCGCTCCGCAGCTCGGTGACCGGTCTGTTGTCAAAGCCATCATTCGATGAACTTGGGCACGGCAGAACTGAACCGGTGCTTGCGGCGCGACACGGCACACGAACCGTGTGGTTTGGTCGCGAAACTGCCGAAACGCCGATTTTCGACCGGGAACTGCTGCAATCGGGCAATCGCATTTCGGGTCCGGCCCTGATCGAAGAACATGCATCGACCACAGTGCTGTTTCCCGGCGATGAACTCACCATCGATAGCGGCGGTAACCTCGTGATTTCGGTTGCCGGCGCATGACGAAATCGGTCGATCCGGTGCTGGTTGAAATCGTCCGCAACGGCGTGATGGCCGTCACGGAAGAGATGAAAACCAATCTGATGCGCACCGCCTACAATATGATCATCTATGAGGCGCTGGATTTCACCGTCGGATTGTTCACTGCCGACGGGCAAACCGTGTCGATCGGTCTCGGCTTGCCGACTTTCATTCGCGGCATGGCCGAAACGATCAAGGCCGAACTCAAACATTTCGGGAAAGAGAATATCGAGCCGGGCGACATCCTGCTCACCAATGACGCTTACATCACCGGCAGCCATCTCAACCACATGACCTTTTCACTGCCGATTTTCCACGACGGCGAATTGATCGCTTTCGCCTGCTGTATGGCGCATTGGCAGGATGTCGGAGGTCAACTCGGCGGAGTCACCACCGATATATTCTCCGAAGGCATACAGATTCCGGTCATCAAATATGCCCGCCGGGGCACCGTGAATCAGGACCTCGTGGACATCATCCGCATGAATGTGCGGATTCCGGAGCGCGCGATGGGCGATCTGCGCGCCCAGATCACGGCGGTCAAAACCGGCGAGAAACGCTTTCTCGAACTGGTGACGCGATATGGCCGCGCGGAAGTGCTGCAGGCGATTCAAGTGATCATGGATCAATCGGAAAGAGCAGCGCGGGCACGTACGAGCGCAATTCCCGACGGTATCTATGAGGCGCAATCCTTCATGGATGATGACGGCGTCAATGTCGGAGCGCCAATCCCGATCAAGGTTCGCGTCGAAGTCAAGGGCGACGAGATGATCGTCGATCTGAGCGATGTGTCGCGTCAGGTGCACGGATTTTATAATTCCGGGATCACGACGGGCCATGCCTGCGCGCAGGTGGCGTTCAAGTGTCTCACCTCGCCGAGGGATTATCCAATCAATGACGGATCGTTTCGCAACCTGACGGTGATTGTGCCACCTGGCCGGGTGGTAAGCGCGACGCGGCCTGCGCCGATGCGCTGGTGGATGACCTTTCCGATGACAGTGATCGATACGGTGTTCAAGGCCCTGGGCGATGCGTTGCCGGACAAGGTGATTGCCGGACATCACGCCGATCTCTGTGTTTCACTGGTGCACGGGATTGATCCCAAAGACGGGAAATTTTTCCTGGCGCATATGGGGCCGCTGGGCGGCGGCTGGGGCGCCAAACTGTCCGAAGACGGAGTGTCGGCAACCGTCTGCATCAATGATGGCGACACGCATAACAGCCCGCGCGAACAGCTCGAGGCGAAATATCCGCTGCTGATCGAACGCTACGCTCTGATTGAGGACTCCGGCGGACCCGGACAACATCGCGGCGGTTTGGGATGCGAAACGGTGATCCGCGCGCTGACCGATGTCACCATGAATGCGAGCATCGATCGCGCGCACTGCCTGCCCTGGGGTTTGCATGGCGGTCTCGAGGGCACGGGCAATCAGGTTCTGCTGCGCCGTGACGGCGAATGGGACAAAGAGCGGGCCAACGCCAAGGTTCTCACGGTGCAACTGAAGAAAGGCGATGCCTACGCGCTGCGGTCGGGCGGTGGCGGTGGGTTCGGCTCACCGCTGGACCGGCCGGCCGGACAGGTGCGCGAAGATGTGCAGCAGGGCTATGTCTCGCGCGTCGCCGCGCGCGACTATTACGGCGTCGTGCTTGATCCGGAAACGCTGGAGATCAATGAGGCCGCAACTGCGGATGAACGCGCCGCAGCCATTCCAGTGCATCAGAAGCGCGTGGCGGCGCAGGGCCAGCAGGTGCGTCGTCTTTCGGCTGCCGAGCTGACGCAAAAGCCACCCGGTCATGCGCCGATTCCGTGCCTGCGCATTTCCTGCTGCGGCATGGTCTCCTTCCCGTTCCTTGAGAATGAGACGCCGGATTGAATTCCACTCCCTTCCTGGGGATACGGCTGTCCTGGAAGCGGGCCGCAACGTGGTTACTTAACGATGCTGGCGGCGCGCTTTCGTTTGCCCTGCGCAGGTGCGGACGAGATCAGCCGCTCATATTGTCCGCGTTGCTCAGCGGCCTCTGCATGCAACCATTCGCGGAATGCTCGTAGCGCCGGATCATCTCTGCGAACTGGCCGATAGGCCAGATACCAGCTCTCGTATGTCGTTGGCACGATCGGGAATGGCGACACCAGGCGCCCGCTCGCCAAGGCATCGCTCACATACGGAAGCTGGGCGACCGCGACGCCGACTCCATCCAGTACGGCCTTGATCGCCATCGGGGAGCTCTCGAACACCACTTCGCCCCCAGGCTGAACCGGCTGGTGCAAGCCGGCCGCATCAAACCACCATTTCCATTGGTCGCGGAGATGCGCGACCACGATTAAAGTCGCGCGTTGCAGATCCCGGGGGTGCCGCAGCCCAGTTGCGATCTCCGGAGTGCAGACTGGAACGAGGGTTGCGGGGAACAGCTCTTCGGCAACGTAGCCTGGCCAATCTCCGATTCCGCGGCGGACTGAGCACGTCCAGTCGTCACGGAGCGGAAGGCGCTTCCCGCCGGTTGCCATGCGGAATTCGACTTCAGGATGCTTGCGGCTGAACGAGGTCAGCCGTGGAATGAGCCAGTTCAGCGCAAATGCCGGTGCGATGCCGGCGACCAGTACGGGACCTGATCGCATCGCCGCCACCTGATCGGCCAGACGATCAATACCTTCAAACGCAACCGTCAGGCCGGGCTGAAACGCGCGGCCCTGATCCGTGAGTTCAAGCTCATTGGCGTGCCGGTGAAACAATGCAAATCCGAGCCGATTCTCCAGCAGCCGGACCTGCTGACTTACCGCAGCCTGAGTGACGTGAAGCTCTCTTGCAGCCAGCGTAAAGCTTCCGAGGCGCGCGGCGGCCTCAAACGCACGCAATCCGTTGAGGTACGCAACGCCCCTCACCATGGGACTGACCCCAAGCTTTCCTTGTCCAAAGCATTAGATCATATCGCTGGCCCATAAAACCATTTCATCGACAATTGCGCGATAGGCACCACTTTCTGGATTCCAGAGGGGTCCATTCCCGCATGTCCGCCAGCCATAGATTATCTTTGGCTTTATTCCGTCCGGAACACGGACCGACCCTGGTCGCGAAATGAATTTTTCCGAGCCGTTCATCCGCCGACCGGTCGCGACATGTCTCCTGATGGCCGCGATTGCACTGCTTGGGCTGGCTGCCTTTCCCCGTCTCCCCGTTGCTCCGCTGCCGCAAATCGATTTTCCAACGATTTTGGTCACCGCCACGCTCAGCGGCGCCAGTGCCGACACCATGTCCACGTCGGTCGCCGCGCCGCTCGAGCGGCAGTTGGCGCAAATCGCCGGTGTGACGGAAATGACGTCATTCAGCGCGCTCGGCGCGACAGGGGTCACGCTCCAATTCGATCTGGACCGCAACATCGACGCGGCCGCGCAGGATGTCCAGGCTGCCATCACTGCTGCAGGCCGGACGTTGCCGCAGACCATGACGACCCCACCGATTTATCGAAAATTCAATCCGGCCGACGCACCCATTCTGATGCTGTCGGTGCATTCGGATTTGCTGCCGATTATCACGGTCGACGAATACGCCGACAATTACCTGGCGCAGCAGATCGCCCATGTGCCCGGCGTTGCGCAGGTCTCAATTGGTGGCGAACAGCGGCCTGCCATCAGGATTCAGGTCGATCCTGCGAAGCTGACCGCAAGCGGCCTGACATTGGAAGATCTTCGTGGCGCGGTTGTAAACGCAACCAGCAACGCCGCGAAAGGCACCATAACTGGAGCAAAAACCAGTTTCGCCATTGTGTCCAATGACCAGATCACCGAGGCGGCCGAATACAGCAATCAGATCATCGCCTACAGGAATAATGGACCTGTTCGGGTTCGCGACATCGGCCGCGCAATCGCTGCCCCGACCGACCGGTATTCCGCCGCATTTGACGACAACCATCCCGCAATCCTGCTGAATATTTACAAACAGCCCGGCGCTAACGTCATCGACACCGTCCAGCGGATACGTGTGCTGTTACCGCACCTGACAGCGAATCTGCCCGCGGTAATTTCCGTGACGACCCTTCTCGACCGCACTGGCACCATCCGTGCATCGGCCCTCGATACCGAATTTACGCTTGCGTTCACCATACTTCTGGTTGTTGCCGTTCTGTTGCTGTTCCTGCGTAGCCGAAGTGCTGCCGCGATCTCCGGCGTGACGATACTGCTTGCACTGCTCGGCGCATTTGCAGCCATGTATGCGCTGAACTTCAGCCTCGACAATCTTTCCCTGATGGCATTGACGGTCGCCGTTGGCTTCGTTGTGGACGACGCGATTGTCGTAATTGAGAACATTCATCGGCACATGGAAGGCGGGGCAGCGGCACTGGATGCCGCATTGACCGGCTCGCGCCAAGTTGTGTTCACGGTGCTTTCAATCAGCATCTCGCTGGTCGCCGTATTCATTCCACTGCTGTTCATGGGTGGAATAATGGGCCGGCTGTTCCGCGAATTCGCGCTCACGATTACCGCGGCGATCGCGGTTTCGGTGTTCGTATCGCTGACCCTCGCTCCAATGCTTTGCGCCCGCAACCTTGCCTTATCTGCTGCTTCTACGGCGCGGTGGTTCCCGGCGTTGCAGCGTTTCTATGGGCGAACACTCGATGCAGCGCTGCGAAATCAGGCCGCGACACTGGGCGCGTTTGTCACGGCTCTGGTGCTCACGGCCGGCCTCGCGATCGAAATCCCGAAGGGTTTTCTGCCCATTGAAGATACCGGAATGATCCAGGGACTGGCGGAAGCGGGCGAGGTGGTTTCACCGGAAGAAATGATGCGCCTGCAGCGGCAATTGGGCCAAATTCTCCTTCGTGACCCGGATATCGTGGCGTTCGCCTCGCAAACCGGCAGCACAGGGGTCAACGGCAACGCCGAGACTGCGAATACTGCGCGCTTCTTTCTTGCCCTTAAGCCGCGTGGCGAGCGCCACAGTACCGCTACCAAAATCATCGCACGCCTGCGACCGCAGCTTGCCCGGGTACCTGGCGCAACGCTGGCGCTGAATGCGACGCAGGACATCGCTCTTGGAGGACACGCCTCACGCGGCAATTTCCAATTCACGCTGAAGGACACGAATGTCGCGGAATTGGTCACATGGTCAGCGCGCCTGATGGACCGGCTCCGCACGCTGCCGGAAATTACCGACGTGCTGAGCGATCTGTTTGCCGACGCGCCTCAACTGCAATTGGCGATCAACCGGGATCGTGCAGCGACGTTCGGGATTTCGCCTGATGCGATCGACCAGACGCTGGATGATGCTTTCGGACAGCGGCAGGTAACGCAGTATTTCACGCAACTGAATACGTACTGGATTGTGCTCGAAGTGACGCCCGAACAGCAAGGTTCTTTCGCGACGCTCGATCGAATCTATCTCAAATCACCGCTCACCGGTGCAGCAGTGCCGCTTTCGGCCCTTGTATCGGTTGCCACGACTCCCGGACCGCTTTCCGTTGCTCATGACGATCAGTTTCCGGCAGTGACAATGTCATTCAACCTGCAAAATGGCGTCGCACTCGGTCAGGCGATTGCGGCCATTCAAAGAGCCGGGAATGACATCGGTATGCCTCCGGCAATCACCGGAGACTTTGTCGGAAACGCGCAGGCATTCGAGGCTGCCCTGCCCGACGAATTCATCCTGGTCGCAGCGGCACTGGCTGCAGTCTATATCGTTCTCGGAATCCTGTATGAGAGTTTCCTGCATCCCCTCACAATCCTGTCGACCCTGCCTTCGGCAGCACTCGGTGCATTGATCGCGCTACGTATTGCGCATATCGATTTGTCGCTCATCGGCATCGCGGGAATCCTGCTCTTGATCGGTATCGTCAAAAAGAACGGGATCATGCTGGTCGATTTCGCAATCGCCGCGGAACGCGAACGAGCAATGTCTCCGGAGGCGGCAATCCGCGAAGCCTGCCTGTTGCGATTTCGCCCGATTCTGATGACGACAACTGCAGCGCTCCTGGCCGGACTTCCGCTCGCCCTGTTCAGCGGCACCGGTTCGGAGCTGCGTCAGCCCCTGGGCTATGCGATGGTCGGGGGACTCGCGCTCAGCCAGCTTCTGACATTGTACACGACGCCTGTTGTATACTTATACCTCGACCGGCT
>JAGWSK010000081.1 GCA_028869355.1 Alphaproteobacteria bacterium
ATCGCCATCGCGAATCGCCCAAAGCCGCGCATCAGCGAATCACATCGGCAAATTACGCAACAGCCCCTCAAGGGGAGAGGCGAATTCCGTTTAAGCGGGGTTGGGGGAGGGTTCGGGTTGCGGGAGATGCGCCAGCAGATTTCCAGTCAGACACATGATGACGCCCGCGATCATGTTCATCCGCCATTCGAGGTGTTCGAACAAAGTGGACAAAATCAGTGCCACGACCGGAATCACGACGGCCGAGTAGCTGGCGCGATACGGACCGACGCGGCTTTGCAATGTGAGATAGGCCGCGAATGCGATCACCGATCCGAACACCGTGAGATAAGCGAGAGATGCGAGATAGCCCGCGGACCAGTCGAAAGTGAAGCTTTGTCGGGTGGCCGCAGCAAAACCGGCCGCCGCGATGGCGCCATACAGCATCGCCCATCCCATGCCGGCGAAAACCGGAATTCCGTTGCGCTCATTATGCGCTGCGGCCAAACCGCCCGCCGCCGACAGCATCGATCCGAGCAGCCCCAATTCCAGTCCTGTTGGGTTGCCGCGCCCCCGGAAAACGGCGACGATCTCGGGCCAGAACACCAGTGCGAGTCCAGCAGTGCCGAGCAGCGCCGCCGCCGTGGCGGTCGCCGTAATGGCGGTGCCGAACAGAAGGCGCGATCCCAATAGCGTCCAGATCACGATCAGGGAATAGATCAGCGCCATCAGGCCGGACGTGATGAATTGTTCGCCCGCATAGACGCAGAGATAGCTGAGACCAAACAGGGGCACGCCGGCGACTGCGATCCGGAAATGCTGGCGAAGCGAAAATCGCAGGACGGCGCGCTGTACATATGCGATCAGAAGCGTGATGGCCGCTGCGATCGCGAATCGCCACACCACGGAAACCACCGGAGGAACGGCACCGAGCTGGAATTTGATCGCCAGCCACGTCGAACCCCAGATGGCGACGGCGAGGGCATAGAGCACTGCATTGGTCATTGCGGCTCAATAGCAGCCCCGACCAGTGCGGCGCCAGCGCGCTTTGCGCGCGCTTTTTATGATTCCCGCCGAGTGCGGTTCTGCCGCACTCGGTCGGGGCGCACTGGCGAATCAAAAAAACAGCGTGCAGTCCGGCGATGATTGCCGCAGGCACTTTCCTCCTTCGTCACGCTGCTGCGCAACGCGCCACCTCCCCGTAGACGGGGGAGGAAACCAGGGGAGGTGAATTCCGGCCGCGGTTACGAGATTCAGGGGGAGAGGCAAATTAGGTAGTGCGCTTGGGTGCGTTGGCGAACGTCGGATTCTGTGACGCCGGGCGCGAGCGCGGTCATTGTCAGGCCGTCGTCGCGAAATTCAAATTCCGCCAGATCGGTGATGATCTTGTTCACCACTTTCTCGCCGGTCAGCGGCAGGGTGCATTTTTTCACCAGCTTGGCTTCGTTCTTCGCGGTGTGCTCCATCAGCACCAGCACGCGTTTGGCGCCGGCGACCAGATCCATCGCGCCGCCCATGCCCTTGATCATCTTTCCGGGCACCATCCAGTTGGCGATATCGCCGTCTTCCGAGACCTGCATTGCGCCGAGAATCGCCAGATCGATATGCCCGCCCCGGATCATCGCAAACGACGTTGCGCTGTCGAAATAGCTGGAATAGGGCAGCTCGGTGACCGTCTGCTTGCCGGCATTGATGAGATCGGGATCGATTTCGTTTTCGGTTGGAAACGGCCCGATGCCGAGCATGCCGTTCTCGCTGTGCAGAACAATACGCATGCCTTGCGGGATGTAATTCGCCACCAGTGTCGGAATGCCGATGCCGAGATTGATGTAAAAACCTTCCCTGAGCTCTTTGGCTGCACGTTCGGCCATCTGTTCGCGTGTCCACGGCATGTCAGGCCACCTTCCGGATGGTGCGCTGCTCGATGCGCTTTTCGAAATGATCGCCCTGGAAAATCCGGTGGACGAAAATACCGGGCGTGCCGACCGTATCGGGATCGATTTTGCCGACCGGCAGCAGTTGTTCGACCTCTGCCACCGTGACCTTGCCGCACATCGCCGCCACCGGATTAAAATTGCGCGCCGTCTTGCGGTAGATCAGATTGCCTTCTTCATCGCCTTTCCACGCCTTGACAATGGCAAGATCGCAGACGATCCCGCGCTCCAGCACATATTTATGGCCGTCGAACTCGCGCACTTCCTTGCCTTGCTCGGCCAATGTGCCGACGCCGGTACGGGTGTAGAAGCCGGCGATGC
>JAGWSK010000082.1 GCA_028869355.1 Alphaproteobacteria bacterium
GAATCGTCCTGCCAGGTATAGGTCTGCCCCGGCTTGACCTTGATCTTCTTCCACAAGCTGTCGCCGGTGAAGACATCGGCGTAACGTGTACGGAACATGGCCGGCGTGACCGATTTCCGCACGATATCGGCAATTTCTTTCGGCGTAGGCCAGATGTCGCGCAGATAGACCGGCTGTTTCTTCTTGCCCGTTCCCAGCGGCTGCTCGTTGAGATTTCCGGCAATCGTCCCGGCCAGCGCGAAGGCCACCACCAGCATCGGCGAGGCGAGATAATTCGCGCGCACCTGCGGATGCACCCGGCCTTCGAAATTGCGGTTGCCCGACAGCACGGCGGCAGCAACCAGATCGCCATCGGTCACCGCCTTGGCCACCGGATCGGGCAGCGGGCCCGAATTGCCGATACAGGTCGTACAGCCATACCCCACGAGATCGAAGCCGAGCTTCTTCAGCGGTTTGTCGAGCCCGGAGCGCGCCAGATAATCGGTCACCACCTGGCTTCCCGGCGCCAGCGACGTCTTCACCCACGGCTTCACCGTCAATCCGCGCTCTACCGCATTGCGCGCCAGCAGACCGGCCCCCAGCATGACATAGGGATTGGACGTATTGGTGCAGGACGTAATCGCCGCAATGACGACATCGCCATGACCGATGCTCGCATCCATGCCTTCGGCTTTTATCCGCGCATCGGGATCACTGACTTTGAAAACATTTCCGAGCGAAGCTTTGAATTCTTCGCCGGCTTTCGACAGCGCGACACGATCCTGCGGCCGCTTTGGCCCCGCGAGGGACGGCTCGACCGTGTCGAGGTCGAGGTGGAGCACATCGGTGAACAGCGGCTCTTCGTGCTTCAGGTCGTGGAACAGGCCCTGAGACTTGGCATATTTCTCGACCAGTTCGATCCGCGCCGCTTTGCGCCCGGTCGCTTTGAGATAGCGCAGCGTCTCTTCATCGATCGGGAAGAAGCCGCAGGTTGCACCATATTCCGGCGCCATATTGCCGATCGTAGCCCGGTCTTCGAGCGGCATTTCGGCCAGCCCTTCGCCGAAAAATTCCACGAATTTTCCGACCACGCCGCGCTTGCGCAACATCTGCGTTACCGTCAGCACGAGATCGGTCGCGGTGCAGCCGGGACGAAGTCTTCCCGAAAACCGCACTCCGATGACTTCGGGAATCACCATGGAAATCGGTTGGCCCAGCATCGCGGCCTCGGCTTCAATTCCGCCAACGCCCCAGCCGAGAACCGATAGTCCATTGATCATGGTTGTGTGCGAATCGGTGCCGACCAGCGTATCGGGATAGGCCAGCTCGACAGCCTGCTTTCCCCGGCCCTGCTTTTCCGTCCACACCGTCTGGGCGAGATATTCGAGATTGACCTGATGGCAGATCCCGGTCCCCGGCGGGACAACCCGGAAGCGTTCGAATCCCTGCTGGCCCCAGCGCAGAAACGCGTAGCGTTCGCCGTTGCGCTCATATTCCCTGGCGACGTTTTTTTTGAACGCGTCGCCGCGCGCGAAGTAATCGACCTGCACCGAATGGTCGATAATGAGATCGACGGGCGCGAGCGGGTTGATCTTTTGCGGATCGCCTTTGAGCTCGGCCATCGCGTCGCGCATCGCCGCGAGGTCCACCACTGCGGGCACGCCCGTGAAGTCCTGCATCAGAACGCGTGCCGGGCGGAAAGCGATTTCACGATCCGAGCTGCGGTTTTTCAGCCATCCGGCGACGGCACGGATATCGTCCGCGGTGACCGTGCGCCCATCTTCGTGACGCAACAGGTTCTCGAGCAGGATTTTGAGCGAATTGGGCAGCCGGGAGATGCCGGGTAACCCGTTCTTTTCCGCGATCTTCAGGCTGAAATAGGTGTAGCTGCGATTTCCAACCGTCAGCGTGCGGCGCGACTTGAATGAATTGAGGCTTGGCACTCGCGATCCCCTTGTGGTGATGGAATTTGGCGGGCGGTGTATAGAGCAGGTCGTGAGCAGATGAAACCGCTGAGCGCAGCAATAAGCCCGCATTTCACCTGAAGCCGCCGGTTTGCGGGCTTATTTCCACATTATTGCCAATATCCCGGGGCTATGTCGGGGCGTGCGGCCCGCAGTCCAGCCCTCGGAGCCTTGATGAAAGCGCGTTATCTTGCCGGAGTGGCTATCGCCTGCATGGCGGTGGGAGCCCCGGCTTTGCGGGCGCAAATACCGTCGGCGCCGTCGCTGATTGCGCCGCAACAGATTCCGCGCGACGGAACCTATTCGGTTGGCGACAAGACCGAGTTCATCCTTGATCATCTGGGCGATCAGGTGCGGCTGCGTTTTTCCGGCAGCGATGAAGTTTTTTACCTTTCCAACGAAGCTGCGCCGCTGGGGGCCCGCGTCCTGAAATATGACACCGGCGATCCGGCCCTGCGCGTCGCCGGTTGGGGCGGCGTGACGCTGTACACCCCGGAAGAAAAAACCGGCGCGCCTGCCGAATACAACGACGTCGTTCACAACGTTGATCCTCCGCCCGTTCCGGCCAAGGACGTGAAGCGCTTCGCGGCCGGTCTGGCTCACCAACTGAATGGGACTGGAGATTTGATCATCGGATTTGCCGCCGATTGGGACGTTCTTGCGCAATCCTCCGGAGTCAGGGACCTGGTTTGCGACGCCATGCGCAACACGACATATGCCCTGGAGCAGGTGGCGACCGGCCCGGCACGAATTGCGATCGCCGACCACGTCCATGTCGTGCACATCATCGAGGGCAATCGTGTCTTTACGGCGTTGCGGGGCGGTGTGCTGACCGTAATGGTTGCACCGAAAATGGGAGAGGCAGGCCGTCCGTCATCGCTGGCCATTGCCCATGCGCTGCACGCCGGAATCTAGCTGCACGCCGGAATCGAATTGACAAACGGGTTGGGCGCGCCTTTTTCGACCAGCGACCGGATACCGGCCGCAATTCCGCGCGCATCATCGAGCGCATTGTGCTGCCGGCCGGAAAATGTGGCTCCGGCGGCTTCCGCGACGTCACAGGCATGTTTGCCGCGCAGGTCCACGCCCTGTTCAAGGAACCACGAAATGGCGTTGGTGTAGTCTGGAACGGCAAAATGGCGGTCCCAGCCATAGAGGCGGAGGTTCGCCGCCAGCACCAGGTCATCCCGGCCATGTGCCCACAACGGCGCACCGGCAGCAAAATCGAGGAAAGCGCGGTAGCCGGTGATGAAATCCACTCCGCGCCGCGCAACCTCCTCATTGGTGATCCCGGTGAGCCCGATGAAAAATCCGGACAAAACCGGATTTAATCTTGGCAGAATCAGGATCTCGAACTCATCTACCGGCTTGAGGCTACCGGGAGCGAGCTTGACAGCGCCGATCTGCACCACTTCCCTGAACTCGCCGGGGCGGGTCCAGCCCGATTGCAGCGAGCCATCCCAGGCGGTGAATTCAAGATCGAAAATCACCGGACGGTGAACGCGCTTTTTCATAAAGGGTTTTAACGCGCGACACTGGTTTCATCTTTCAGCCGAACTTGTATGAAATGCAGTCAGCCGGCAAGGGACACAGGATACTCGCCATGGCACGCACCCAGCCCGCAATTGCGGATCGCCAGACAACCACCGACGGCATTCAGGCCGAAGCCGCGGCTGCCGCAACCCTGGTGTCGGCAACCTCACATCTGCTTGGGAGTTCAGATCCGGAGCTCGCAGGTTTTTTTGCCGCATTTACCCGCTTCGCCTCGCCGGAAGACCTGCTGCATTACAGCGCAGCGGAATTCGCGGCACTGCTGCGCGCGGTTTTCGCGCGCCTGAAACGGCGAAAGCACGGTGAGAGTCTGATCGAGTTTTTCGGCACTGCGCGAGAGCCCGAACTCAAGCGCGGCGAGACGCTGCTTGTCGCGATCAATGAGGACATTCCGTTTCTTTACGATTCCTGCACAGCCGAAATTCGCGCCCAGCGCCATCGCATTGTTGCCGCGTTCCATCCGGTGATTGCGGAGCCGGACGTTGCCGGCGCGCAGCAAAGCGTCATCGTTCTGGCGCTGAATGGCGTGCTGGATGATACTGCGTGCGGACATCTGCACGATGGACTGGCTCTGGCCTTTGCGGATGTGCGCGCTGCGGTGCGTGACTGGCACCCCATGCTGTCGCGATTGCAGGAAAGCCGGGCGGCCCTGCTTAAAAATCCGCCCCGCGTGCCGACCGACGAGCGTGATGAGAGTGTCGCCTTTCTCGACTGGCTCGCCGACAACAACTTTACCTTTCTCGGATGCCGCGACTATGTGTTCTCGCGCGACGGCGAGGTTCGTCTCGATCCGGTAGCGGAGAGCGGGCTCGGGATTCTGACCGACCCAACCCGGCGGGTATTGCGCAGCGGCACTGAGCGTTCCGATCTTGGTCCGGTGCAGCGGGAGTTTCTCGCCCGCCCCGCGCCGCTCATTATCGCCAAATCCGGCATTCGCTCGCTGGTACACCGGCGCGTGCCGTTGGATTATATTGGCATCAAGAAATTCTCCCCGAATGGCGAACTTGCCGGCGAGCGACGCTTCGTCGGCCTGTTCACGTCCGTGGCCTACCGCAAATTGCCGGGTGAAATTCCACTGCTGCGGCTCAAGGCCGAGCGGGTCATGGCGGGATCGGGTCTGATTCCGGCAAGCCATGATGGCAAGGCGCTGCAGCACATTTTGAACGCCTTCCCGCGTGACGAGCTGCTCCAGTCTTCGGAAGACGAATTGCTGGCGACCGCGCTTGGAATATTGAACCTCGGCGAGCGCCCCAAAGTGCGGCTCTTCCTCCGCTTCGACCGCTTTGACCGCTATGTTTCAGCATTGGTCTTTATCCCGCGAGACCGCTACAGCGGCTCCGTCCGCGAAAGCGTTCAACAAATTCTGCTGCGCGCCGTGAACGGCCGCGCATACTCGGCGACGCCTGCGCTCGATGATGAAGCGCTGGCACGCGTCCACTACATCATCATCCGCAACCCGGGTTCGCGCCCGGATGTCGATCCACGACACATCGAGGCCGAAATCCGCGAAGCGGTGAGGACCTGGGACGACGCATTTGCCGACGCGGCAGCCGCCAAATACGACGACAATTGCACCGCGATTGTGCGCCGCTATACGCCGGCATTTCCGGCGAGCTACCGCGACCGCTTTTCACCCGGCGAAGCAGTCGGCGATATCGCACGCTTCGAGGAACTGGTGAACGGACAAACCGCCGCCGCCGGCGTGACGGCGGACGCTTACACAGCCGATGGCGACGTACCCGGAACATTGCGCCTGAAGCTTTTCATCCGTGGCAATTTTATTCCGCTTTCGGAATGTCTGCCGGTATTCGAAAATCTCGGGCTCAACGTCATCGCGGAAGCCGCGTTTGCGCTCAGTCCTGAAACCAGCGCCGGCGCAGTGCAAATATCGCTGCAGGACTTCCTGATGCAGACCGGATCGCCGGTCGCGGAGCAGCTTTATCCGCAGCTGGAAGATGCTTTTCACGCGGTCTGGTCGGGCAGAGCCGAATCGGATGGATTCAACAGGCTGGTGCTGGCGGCGCAAATGCCATGGCGGGATGTGGTCATTCTGCGCAGCGTCGCCAAATATCTTCGCCAGGCCGGGATCACATTCAGCCAGCGCTATATGGAAACGGCGCTGGTGAACAATCCCGCTATCGCCGTCATGCTTACCAGCCTTTTCCACGCGCAGCACGATCCGCGCCAGTTCAAGGATGCTGACAGCCGGGCGGCAAAGGCGCAGGGGATTCGCGCCGGCATTGAAGACGCGCTGCGGAATGTCCCCTCGGCCGACGAGGATCGCATCATTCGCGCGATGCAATCGGTGATCGATGCGATGTTGCGCAGCAACTTCTTTCAGCACGACGAGGCAGGACATTTTCCCGAACATGTCGCGTTCAAGCTCGAAAGCCGGCGGGTACCAATCCTGCCGTCGCCGAAGCCGTTGTATGAAATTTTCGTCTACGCCCCCGAAGTGGAAGGCGTCCATTTGCGGTTCGGCAAAATCGCGCGTGGCGGCATCCGCTGGTCGGATCGCGCGGAAGACTTCCGCTTTGAAATCCTCGGCCTCGGCAAAGCCCAGCAGGTGAAGAATGCCGTCATCGTTCCGGTTGGCGCCAAAGGTGGCTTCTACCCCAAGCGCATACCGCCAGGCTCAGGCCGCGATGTGGTGCAAAGTGCCGGGATCAGCGCCTATCGGCTGTTCATCGGCGCGCTGCTGGATTTGACCGACAATATCAGCCCCGACGGAAAGATCGTCCCACCCGCCGGAATCGTTCGCCATGACGGTGATGATCCATATTTCGTCGTTGCGGCGGACAAAGGGACCGCAACATTCTCGGATATTGCCAATGAGATTGCGGTCTCACGGGGTTTTTGGCTGGGCGACGCATTCGCCTCGGGTGGCAGCGAAGGTTACGACCATAAAAAGATCGGCATAACCGCGCGCGGCGCGTGGGAGGGAATCAAACGCCATTTCCGCGAACTTGGACGCGATATCCAGAACCAGTCTTTCACCTGCGTCGGCGTCGGCGACATGTCGGGCGATGTCTTCGGAAACGGCATGCTGCAGTCGAAGCAAACCCGGCTGATCGCCGCATTCGATCACCGGCACATATTTTTCGATCCCTCGCCCGATCCGGCCGCTTCATGGACCGAGCGCAAACGCCTGTTCGATCTGCCGCGCTCGTCCTGGGCGGATTACGACCTCAAAGTGATTTCCAGCGGTGGCGGCGTGTTTGCGCGAACCGCGAAGACAATTCCGCTGTCCGAACAATTTCGCGCGTTCACCGGAATCACGGCTGAAGCCGCAACGCCCCAGGACATCATCCATGCGCTTTTGACTGCGCCGGTCGATCTTCTCTATTTCGGCGGGATCGGCACGTTCATAAAATCGGCGCGGCAAACCAATGCCGATGCCGCCGATCGCACCAATGATGCGGTCCGCGTCGACGGCCGCGACGTGCGCGCGCTCGTGATCGGCGAAGGCGCCAATCTTGGCGCCACACAATATGGCCGCATCGAATATGCGCGTGAAGGCGGCGCACAGCATCAGGGCGGGCGCATCAATACCGACGCCATCGATAATTCTGCCGGCGTGGATACATCGGACCACGAGGTGAACATCAAGATATTGATGAGTGGTCCGCTGCGGCGCGGTGAAATCTCGCGCCCGGAGCGGTTCGACATCCTTACGCGCATGACCGATGACGTCGCCCGCCAGGTCCTCACCGACAATTACGACCAGACGCTGGCGCTGTCGGTTGTGGAGCTGCGTGCGCCGCGCGAACTCGATGCCGCCGGGCGCTTCATGCGCGAATTGGAGCGCAGGGGTGCGTTGGACCGCGCCGTGGAGAATTTGCCGCCCGATGATGAACTCCGGGCACTTGCCCGCGAAGGGCGCGGGCTGACTCGGCCGCAACTCGCAATCCTGCTCGCCTATGCCAAACTCGACCTGTCCCACTCGGTCTCGGAGAGCAGCCTTCCGGCCGATCCCTATTTTAATTCCTGGCTGGGATCGTATTTTCCGCCGCTCGCCGCCGGAACATTCGCAAGCGAGCTCAACCGTCATCCTTTGGCCCATGCGATCATATCCACCCAGATCGCGAACCGCACAGTGAACATCGCGGGTCCCCTGTTTGCCCATCGTATGCGCGAGCTTTCGCATGCACCTTTGTGGGCCGCTGCGCGCGCATTTGTGCTCGCGGATGGAATCTTCGGTCTCTCCAACCTGAAAGACCGTGTTTGCGCGCTGGATCTCAAAGTGCCGGCGCAACTGCAAAACGAGATCATCGCCAGGATTGTCGAACTGCTGTGGCTGCTCGGCTTATGGTTCACCGTGCAACTGCCTGACGCGCCGATTGCGCCGGTGGTGGAATCCTATCGCGCCGGCTTCGCCGCCCTGAAGGGACGCTTCTCAACCCTGATCTCGCCGATTGAGAAGAGCAGCATTGAACCGCGCATCGCCGAACTGCGCAATGCGGGCATGCCGCCGGATGTGGCCGAAGACGCGGCGATTCTGACACTGCTCAGCGCTGTTCCGGAAATCATCATGCTGTCCCAGGCGCAGCAGATTTCGGCTGAGAGCGCGGCACAAATCTACTTCGCCGCCGGCGCCGCCGCCGGACTC
>JAGWSK010000083.1 GCA_028869355.1 Alphaproteobacteria bacterium
CCCCGGCACCTATTGCGGCATCATCTATCTGCTGTCGTGCCGCAACGGCGAACCGCTCGCCTTCATCCATGACGGCGTGCTGCAGCATATGCGGGTGGGCGGCGGCGCCGCGATCGGCGTGAAATACCTGTCGCGTCAGGACTCGCATGTCGTCGGCATGATCGGATCCG
Source organism: Alphaproteobacteria bacterium (assembly GCA_028869355.1). Lineage (GTDB taxonomy): Bacteria > Pseudomonadota > Alphaproteobacteria > Micropepsales > Micropepsaceae > CAIYRG01. The sequence goes on from JAGWSK010000083.1 coordinate 171, forward strand.
GCGGCATGGCGCGCACGTTTCTCGAAGCCTTTGCCTGCGTGCGCGATATCAAACTGTGCAAAGTGTACAGCCCGAACGCGGAACGCCGCGAAGCCTATGCCGCAGAGATGCGGAAAACGCTCGGCATCGAAGTGCGCCCCGTCGACTCTGCGCGCGAGGCGGTCAAGCGCGTCGATATCCTCTCCACCTGCACCGATTCCATGCGCCCCGTCTATGATGCCGATTGGCTGGAGAAAGGCATGCATGTCACCAATCTCGGCCGGCGCGAACAACCCGACGCCGCGGCGCAGAGATTCGATGTTGTCGTGCGCCAGGGCACGGCCGGATTGCAGATGCGTCAGACGGCACGTTTTCAGGCCGAGCGCGGCCTTTCGCCCGCCGCCTATCTCGGCGGCAGCGAGGAAGAAATGAAACGCGTCCCGGCAAAAAATACCCAGCCCGGCTTTGGCGGCGACACGCCCGAATTCAACGATCGCGGCCGCGGCGGCGACAAGCCGGAGTTTGCCGATCTCGTCACCGGCACATGCAAGGGCCGGACGTCACGCGACCAGATCACGTTCTACCGCAATGTCGGAAATCAGGGCCTGCAATTCTCCTGCGTCGGCGGCTGGGTGTATGAATGTGCCCGCAAACGCAAAATCGGCCGTGAGATTCCCACCGAATGGTTCCTCCAGGACATCCGGGATTGAACACAACCCTCCCCTTGAGGGCAGGCGAATCGCATGTGACCAAAGTCCGCCTCCCCCTTGCGGGGAGGCACGCGAATTTCTCCTTCGGAAATTCGCGGGTGGGGGTGCGGCGGTGAGTCCCCCCACCCGAAAAAGCTCCGCTTTTTCGACCTCCCCGCCAAGGGGAGGTGGATTGATTTATTCGACTTCGCGCAGTGAGAATGTTTGCCGTCCGAGCATGTGCGATAGCCCTGCCCTTGGGGGAGGGTTGAAACGATTTGTCTGCGTACTGATCGCATTGTTCGCCGTCAACGCCCCGGCGCTTGCCGCCGATTTTGCCGGGAAGACCATCGATCTCGAAGTCGGCTTCGGCCCCGGCGGCGACAACGACATCTGGGCCCGCACGCTCGCCAGTCATCTCGGCGATCATATCCCCGGCCATCCGCGCGTCGTGGTGCAGAATGCGCCCGGCGCCGGAGGACTGAGACTGATCAACGAGCTTTACAATGTCGCGCCCAAAGACGGCACCGTCATCGGCCTGGTCAATCGCGGCATTCCGTTCGAGCCGCTGCTCGGCGGCGAAGGCACGCAGTTCGATCCGCTCAAGATGAACTGGATCGGCAGTCCGGACCGCGACACCACGGTATGCGCCGCGCGCAAGGACGCACGCGTGCGCAATCTCAACGATCTGTTCACAACCGGACTGGCCGTTGGCGCCACCGGCTCGGGCGCCGACACTGCTCTGTACCCGGAATTCCTCAACGCGCTGCTTGGAATGAAATTCCGCGTGGTCAAGGGTTATCAGGGAACCAAAGAGATTTCGCTGGCCATGGAGCGCGGCGAAGTCGAAGGCATCTGTGTCGCCTATGATTCGCTGATGCATGAGCCGCTGGCGCGCGCGGGCAAGCTCAACATTCTGTTTCAGGTCGCCGCAACGCCCGATCCGCGGCTGAAAGACGTGCCGCTCGCAACCACTCTGGCGCGCTCGCAAGCCGACCGCGATGCGCTGGCGCTGTTTCTCGCCCGGGTCGAAATCGGCCGGCCGCTGGTGATGCCCGAAGGCGTGCCCGCCGGGCGCGTGCAGCAAATGCGCGATGCACTGCACGCAACCGTGCAGGACCCGCAATTCATTGCCGATGCCGGAAAACAGGGGCTGAATGTCGCTTACCTGAGGGGCGAAGAACTGGCGGCAAAAATCGCTGCCGCAACCCGCGCGCCCAGAGCCGTGGTCCAGCGGGTCAAAGCCGCTCTGGGCCGGTGATTATCCGCACGTTCTTTTATGCGAAGCGGCGCTCAGCTATAAGGAGAAGCGAGAAGCGAGGAACGAGATTATGGCCACTCCGCCGGCCGCATCCCACGCGCGGAAATTGCCTTCGGCAATTTCTGATTCGCGCGTGGGACCCCGAAGCGGCGCCCAGCTATCTCTCGTTCCTCGCTTCTGGTTTTCGCATCCGTTGACCTGCGGAGGCTTGTCGCAATGCCAGTCAGGAAACTGATCTTCTTCAGCAGTTTGATCATACTGCCCGTGCTGTATCTGGCGATGTATCTCGTCGAAGTGGGGACGCGGCACCAGCCGATCGCGCAGACGCTGAAATTCGAGGCGCTGCTGGTGCTCTTCGTGATGATGGCGCTGGAGCAGGTCTACGGTTACCGGTATGCGGTTTCGCAGCGCTTTGTCCTCGCCCGCGACATCACCGCGACTGCGGTCAACAAATATCTCACCGGCGCGGCACTGGCGTTCCTGGTGCTGCCGCTGCTCCTGTATCTCCCGCAGCATTTCCTCGGGCGCAAAGTGTTCATCGCCTCACCCGGCGCGCTCGGCCCGTTCTGGCTGCAGGTGATCCTGATCCTGCTGATTGTCAGTTTTTTCCGCTACTGGATGCATCGCTGGCAGCACAGCAATGAGTTCCTGTGGAAGCTGCATTCCTATCATCACCGCATCACCGATTTGCGCGCGCTGAATACGGAAGTGTCCAATCCGCTGGATTTCGCGCTGCGCAATATCCTGATCTTCATCGTTCTCGGCGTGGTCGGGTTCGATCCGCTGGCGATTATCCTGACCGTGCCGGCGACCAATATCAGCGGACAGATCTCGCACTGGGGCGCCAATATCAGGGCAGGACGGCTGCTGAACACGATCTTCGTCACGCCGGAAGTGCATCGCTGGCACCATTCGGCCATTATCCCTGACGGGCACAAATACTCGGTCAATTACGGCGTTGAATTCGCCTTCTGGGACATCCTGTTCGGGACCTATCACCTGCCGCAGGAGAACGGCGTGCCATTGCAGCCGGAACGGCTTGGCCATCCCAGCGGCATCGGCGATGAACCGAATTATCTCAAGCTGCTGCTGGCGCCGTTCGGATTGTACCCGCGCGCGTGGGACAAGCCCGCACCCGTCCCCGCCGAGTAATTACCTCTCCCCTTGGGGGAGAGGGCGGAGCGCCGCGCGACGAAGTCGCGCTATTGGCGCTCCGGGTGAGGGGTGCGTTGTGGGAAGCC
>JAGWSK010000013.1 GCA_028869355.1 Alphaproteobacteria bacterium
GGGCAGGCGCATATCGATGCCATAGTTCGCTTGGGCACGCGATTTCAGCTCGATATCGAAACGCCGTACACGCGATCCGATCAGCGTGTATTGCTCCGGCGTCTTGATTGCGGGTTCGTGGTCAAGGTGAATGGCAGCGGCATACGCAGCGACTTCGCCAAAGCGCAATGTCCGGCCGGTCGGCCGGTGCGTGAGGATGCTGTCCTTTACGTCGATCTCTGCGGCCGGGACTTTCCAGATTTCTGCGGCGGCGGCTTTCAGGCGCTCGCGCGCACTGGCGCCCGCCTGCTGATACAGCACGCGGCCGAGGCGAACCGAGCTGCTCGCCTCCGTATGCAGATGATCATAGAGATTGTGCTGGCGAATATGGCGGTTCGGCTCGGCGTAGACGCTCTGCACCTTCGACCAGTCGCAGCCGAGTTCTTCGCAGATCATCATTGGATTGGAGGTCAGTACGCCCTGCCCCAGGTCCGACTGATTGACGCGAATCAGCACGCCGTCATCGGGGGCAATGACGATCCACGGATTGATCTCGACGCCGCCTTCGGCGGGCGGGAGCCAGGGTTTGGGATTGACGCGTCCGGCCAGGGGCGACGCGGCGCTTTCAGCCGTGCCCGGAAGGATGGAGAGGCCCAGACCGCCGCTGACGACAGCGGTCGCGACGATGAATTCCCGGCGATCGAGTTGCATGGGCCTAGCCCTTCATCAATGCGGCGGCTTTGTGGACGGCGGCGCGGATATCGCCATAGCTGCCGCAGCGGCAGATATTGGTCATTGCCGAGTCGATATCGTCATCGCTCGGATTGGGATTGCGCCGCAGCAAAGCGGTGGCGGCCATGATCTGCCCCGCCTGGCAATAGCCGCATTGCGGCACCTGGTGTTCGATCCAGGCGGCGACGACCGGATGGTTGGGTTCGGCGGCGATGCTTTCAATGGTGGTGATCTGTTTGCCTGCTGCCTGGCTGGCCGCCATCATGCAGGATCGCATCACCTGGCCATCTATGTGCACACTGCACGCGCCACACAAACCAGCGCCACAGCCGAATTTCGTGCCGGTGAGGCTCAGCGTGTCGCGCAATACCCAGAGCAGGGGCGTATCGGGTTCGGCATCGGCGTCATAGCGCCGGCCATTGATGTTCAATGTGATCATGGAATCGCACCGTGATCGAATTCAGCCACAGTAAACCACAATCCGCCCGCCGCCGCGAGACAGGTGCCTCAAGCCCGAAATGGGAATAGAATCACGGCGCAACCAGGGAGGAGCAGATGAAACACGTGGTTTTCGCCGCACTCGCCATTTCGGCCGGTGCATTCGTACTCGCAACACCGACGCAAAGCGCGGAAAACGGTTTCCAGCCGAAACCGTATTTCCAGATGCCTCTGGAAAAGGATCCGTCACGCGTCGTGCGGCTGCAAAACGTCACTCTCATGCCGGGTGCGGGCAACACATTCCACCGCCATCCCGGCGATCAGTGGTGGGCGATCCAGGAGGGCGAAGTCACCTTCACGATCAAGGGACAGCAGCCGCGGGTGCTGAAAGCCGGAGATTATGTCTATGTTCCGCGCGGCACGGTTCACCGCAATCAGAATCTCAGCAACCGCCCGGCGCGCGCGATCGAACTCAACATCACCGACAAAGACAAACCGCAGACAGAGCAAGCGCCTGACTGATCAGCCGGCGGTGATTTCCAGAAGTGAGCCGTCAGGCGTGCGGTAGAGGTTCGGACCTTCGGACTTGCCGCCATGCTGTTCGATGGCACGCGCGACGCTCGCGGCATCAGCCACTTCGACTGTCCAGTGGTGATGGCGTGACTCACCCCTCACCCGGAGCGCCATTGGCGCGACTTCGTCGCGCGGCGCTCCGCCGCTCCGGCTGCTAATCGCCTCCGGCGATTCGCGACGCCTCCGACCCTCACGGGGAGAGGATAAAAAGCGGATGCGAAAGCTGCCGTCGGTGAGGTCGCGCGTGGTTGCATTACTCGCCGCTTCATTGAAGCCAAACACCGTCTTGTAGAAATCCGCAGCCGCTGCTGTATCGGAAGCAGCAATGGCAAGTCCGCTGATCCGCGCGCCGCTGATCTGAGCTTTGCGATAACGGCCGGGGCGGGTGATTTCGGCAACGACGCCGTTGGGCGCACGGAATTTCAGCGCACCCTCGTTCGGGTCGGAAATGATCTTGCCGCCATGGGTCACGATATTCGCCGCGACTGCGTCGCGGTTGGCGACTTCAATGCCAAAATGATGGATGCAGGGACCAGGCCCCGACAATTGGGCCTCGGGTTCGTCTTCGCCGTCATAGACCATCAGCGCGAGATCGAATGCACCATCGGTCATGTGGCGCGAGACATGTCCGCGGGTGTGGCCGGTGCCGGTCTGGCGAAAGCCGAAGACCTGTTCGTAAAAGCGCGTTGCGCGCTCCAGATCGGCGACTTTCAGCGCAAGGTGAACGATGCGGGAGCTATTTCCCAATTGCGGAGTCCTGGGCACGTTCGGTGTAGGCCTGCACGTCTTCCGGCAGCATCAGGCGGTTGCTTTCGAGCGTATTCGCGGCCGCCGACACCGCGTTTACATAGCCATCGTGCGAGGGGTGGCGCTCTTCCAGCGACGGGCGCGGATCGCCCGAGGCTTCGCGCTCGGCTTTGGTTTTGGCGAAATCGATCATCTGGCCCGCCGCGTCGCAACCGTCATTGCCACCCGACGGATTGGCGCGCAATGCCCAGCCGGTATAGGTCGCCACCGGTACCGCGACTTCGGGAATGCGGATTCCCGCGAGGTCGTTGCCGTCGGCATCGGTCTTTGGCACCAAAGCCGGATAGGGCGTGCCGACCAGTTTTGGCGGCAACGTCGTGAGAATGCCCTTGTCGAATTGTGGGCCGTAATCGAACAGGTCGCCGGTGTGCATGCGGCCATTATAGGTGACGCCGGTGAGCTTAGGGAAACCCTGTCCCGCCTGCGGCAAAGGCGGCACCAGAGTGCCGTCGGCGACGCGCGGCACGCGGCTGACCGGCGGTGCGGTGCCATTACTCACCCACTGGTCCATATCGACGAGCAGCGCGCGCAGCACGACGCCCGGTCCCAGCGGATTGCGATTCTGCTGGCAAATGCCTTTGCCGCGCGCGGCGCCATGCGGCAGGCTGGCGATGAAATAGGTCCGCACATTGGCCGGTTCATCGGTGCGATCCCTGCCCTTCGCATCGACCAATCCGACCGCCATGTCCTTGGACCAGAATTCATTGGCGGAATTGACCTCGAAGATCTTCGGGCAGGTATTGCTTGCGGTGCAGCGCGCGAGCCGCCCGTCTTTCTTGCCGCTGATCGGATCGTCGATCACCTGATTGGTGAACGGCATCTGGAATTCCGGGAACCAGCGGGCGATATGCTGGCGCTGGGTGCGGCCGCCCTGGCCAAAGCGGTAGTTGACGAAAATGCCGGTCGATCCGGCGACCCAGTTCTGGATTCCGTCAATCGCCTTCTTGCCCGATTCATCCTGATTGAATCCGAGCCAGAGATAATCATGCATCGCGCGGCAGGGCTGCGACACGCATCCGGTATAGACATACTGGATCGCGCCGGCGAGCGGATTGGCGGTGCCCGCCGTATCGGCTTTTGCACTGCGGAAGAAAGAGGCGACGTCGCGGATGGCGGCAAATCCGAGGCCGCCGACCAGCGGGTCCTTGGCCTGATAGACGAACTCATAGAGCGAGCCCTGTTTTAACGGCGTGCCCCTGGGCAGGAGTTCGATCGCCTTGCCGCTTTCGTCCGTGTACTGCCAGCTCTCTGCCGGAACAATTTCCGGCTTGTCTTCGTAGCGGGTGCGGACGGTCAGCGTTGCTTTTGCCTTATCCATGCTCGCGGCCGGGTAGGTCAGCCGCCCACGCATGGTCTTGGTGTCGTCGACCACGAATTCTTCCATCGATGGTCCGACGATGGGCGTGCCGTCGGGATTTTTCGCCACCGGCACGTGAATGGTGAACCGTCCGTTGCCGGCCGGTGCCGTCGCGTCCCAACCGGCTTCGAGAATCGCATAGCCCTGCCGCATCAGATAACCGTTGCCCGCGTCAGACGCGGTGGTCGGGTCGTTGTTGGTGACCCGCGCATCGTTCATCTGCGGGAAGGACGGCATGTTGCCGCGATTGTTGATTTCGAACCACAGGCGGTGATTGCCTTTGGCGAGATCGACCGGTTTCAGGATGTAGAAATCGGTGTCGTATTCGACCATGCCGCGGGCATTCTTCGGCGCCTTGTCGATATCAACGATGACGGCGTTGCGAGGATCTTTCGGATCGACTTCGCCATAGGCGCGGCCGACAATTTTTTCATATTGGCCGACAGTGCCGAAGGACGTGCCTTCGAAAGTTGGCTTTTCCACTTTCGTGATCTCGAGTTTGACGATCTTCGCCTCAGCTGGCGCAATCGCTGCCGAAAGTACCGCCAAAGACGCGCCCGCAAGCCATGCGCGCCGGTTCAGATGGGTGCTCCCGCTCATCCAGACATCTCCTGACTTCGGCTCCTGCCTGCGCTAAGCATAGCCGCAATCGCGAACAAGGAGAACGCCATGCCCAAGGCCTATTGGATCAGCACCTATCGCGCGATCAACAATCCCGACGCGCTCGCAGCCTATTCGAAACTCGCGGGGCCGGCGCTCACCGCCGCCGGCGGGCGGTTTCTCGCCCGCTCGGTCGCCGCGCATGCGATGGAGCACGGGCTGATGCAGCGCACGGTGATCATCGAGTTCCCGAGCGTCGAAGCCGCGAAAGCCGCTTATGACAGTCCCGCCTATAAACAGGCACTTGCGGCCCTTGGCAAAGACGGAGTCGAACGCGATATGAGGATCGTTGCCGGCGTCGAGTGACGCCGGTTCTCAGTTGAGGGCGGCAATGAGGAAATATCTGGCCCGCGGTGCGGGTATTTTGTGCCTGAGCCTGTTTGTGGCGGGCTGTGGTGTGAACACAATCCCCACTGAGCAGGAACAGGCCAAAGCCGCCTGGGCCGAAGTGCAGAACCAGTATCAGCGCCGCGCCGACCTGATCCCCAATCTGGTCA
>JAGWSK010000084.1 GCA_028869355.1 Alphaproteobacteria bacterium
GCCGCGCCGCGTCCGTAGAGGAATCCATTCTCGACGATGGCACCGAACGGGTCGTGGCGCCATGAATCGCGTTCCCCTACAGGCACAACATCCGTGTGTCCGGCAAAGCAGAAATGCGGCGTGCCAGTGCCGATGCGGGCATAGAGATTGTCGACCGGCGCGGAGGAGGCGTCTTCAAAGCGGAGACGGTGAAAGGAAAACCCGGGTCCTGCGAGCGCGCTCTGCAGCGTTTCCAGTGCGCCATTGTCTTCGGGTGTGACCGATGGGCAACGGATCAGTGCCTGGGCGAGTGCAACAGGATCGATCGGGGTCATTCTGGAACCAAAATCTCTTCGCGCCGCAGACGCGGCGCGGATGGGTCCCCTTCCCTCGGATCGCTCCGCGATCCTCGCCGGGAATGACACTGGGGTAAACGTCTCATGCGTTACAGTTTAATCGCGGAGGAGTTCGTTGATCGAGGTCTTCGCACGGGTTCGCTCGTCAACCTGTTTGACAATTACGGCACAATAAAGGGCTGGACCTTTACCGTCCGCAGGCGGAAGGCTGCCCGGAACGATCACCGAAAACGGCGGCACCTTGCCGTACAGGATTTCACCTGTCGCGCGGTTGACGATTTTTGTCGATGCGCCAAGAAAAACGCCCATCGACAGCACGGAGCCGCGCCCGATGATCACGCCTTCCGCCACTTCCGATCTCGCGCCAATGAAACAATCGTCCTCGATGATGACCGGATTGGCCTGCAATGGCTCCAGCACGCCGCCAATCCCGGCCCCGCCGGAGATGTGGCAATTCTGGCCGATTTGCGCGCAGGAACCGACGGTTGCCCAGGTGTCGATCATGGTCGCTTCGCCGACATGGGCGCCGACATTGACGAAGCAGGGCATCAGCACCACGCCCCTGGCGATATAGGCTGATCGGCGCACGACTGCGCCCGGAACGGCACGAAAACCCGCCGCGCGGAAGCGGTTCTCACCCCAGCCCTTGAATTTGGAATCGATCTTGTCCCACCACGCAGCGCCGCCCGGCGCGCCATCGATGGTGTACATGTCATTGAGCCGGAACGACAGCAGCACGGCCTTTTTCAGCCACTGATGCACTTGCCACGTGTCGCCCTGCTTTTCGGCCACGCGCAGCCGTCCGGAATCGAGCGCTTCGAGCGCTGTGTCTACGGCTTTCCGTACATCGCCGCCGGTGGAAGGCGAAATCTTGTCGCGCGCATCCCATACGCTGTCGATGGCGGATTGAAGTTCGGAATCGGTCATGTTGAGGTTGGGTCGGGAACGATCAATGTGCCGGCGCCGTGCTCGGTAAACAATTCCAGCAGCAGAACGTGCGGAATACGGCCATCCAGAATTGCTGCGGCACGAACGCCGCGTTCTACGGCCTCGATCGCGGTCTCGATTTTTGGAATCATGCCTCCTGAAACTGTGCCGTCGGCCATGAGCTGCCGGGCTTCGCTGACGGTCAGCCGCGCAATGAGCCTTCCCTGCCCATCCAGCACGCCTTCGACATCGGTCAGCAACACCAGCCGCTCGGCGCGAATCGCCCCCGCAACTGCGCCCGCTACAGTGTCGGCATTGATGTTGTAGGTTTCGTTGTTCGGTCCGATCCCGATCGGCGCGACCACCGGAATCAATCCGGAATTGATGATCATGCGCAGGACCTCGGCATCCACTCGCTCCGGTTCGCCGACAAACCCGAGATCGACCGCCACGCGTTGCTTCGTCTCGGGATCAATGCGGCTGCGCTCAATGCGGCGCGCGACGACCATGCTTCCATCTTTGCCGGAGATCCCGACCGCGCGCCCGCCCGCCGCATTGATGCCGGCCACGATCTGTTTGTTGATGGTGCCGGACAGCACCATCTCGACGACTTCCATCGCTGCCGCGTCGGTGATGCGCAGGCCGTCGACGAAGGATGATTGGATATTCAGCCGCTTCAGCATCGCTCCGATCTGCGGGCCGCCGCCATGCACGACGACCGGATCGATCCCGGTCTGCTTCATCAGCACGATGTCCTGGGCGAATTCCTGCGCCACGCCGCCATCCATGGCGGCGCCGCCATATTTCACCACGATCGCTTTTTTGTCGTATTGCAGGATGAAAGGTAGCGCCTCGACCAGCACGCGGGCGGTTGCCCGCCAGCGTGCCAGCCGGCGCAGATTGGATTCGCGCGCACTATCGTCCTGCACGTTCACGGTGAGCGGCTCCTGGCAAGGAGAATCAGGGGCTTATAATGCCACTTCGGGCATTTTGCGATTTGTTTGAATCGCCAAAATACCTTGGTTTTTTGTTAATTATCGGACCGCAATCGCGGCAATCGCTGCCCGCAACTCGTCAATTCCTTCGCGGTTGAGCGCCGATACCATCAGGACTTCGGGCAGGGCCGCCGGATGTTTGCGTATTTCCGCCTCCGTCCCCGCGAGGGTCTGCCCGAGTTCGGTTTTGCCGGGTTTGTCGCATTTGGTCATCACGGCCTGAAACGATACCGCCGTGCGGTCGAGCAATTCCATCACCGCGATATCATTGGGCAGCGGCCCGCGCCGCGAATCGATCAGGAGAAAAACGCGGCGCAAATTCGGCCGGCCGCTTAGGTAAGCGAAGATCAGTTCGGTCCAGCGCGCCGTTTCTTCGCGCGATACGCGTGCATAGCCATAGCCCGGCAAATCGGCGAGCATGAGTTCATTGCCCGCACGGAAGAAATTCACTTCCCGGGTGCGGCCCGGCGTTTTCGAGACCCGCGCCAGATTCCTGCGGCCGGTGAGAAGATTGATCAGCGTCGATTTGCCGACATTGGACCGGCC
>JAGWSK010000085.1 GCA_028869355.1 Alphaproteobacteria bacterium
AGAACGCCAAACAGCACAATGAATATCGCGAGCACTATGGGCGTGAAGCGATATTTCAGCGCGATCCGTACTATGGCAGCCATATGCCTGCTCCCTGACCCAGCATCCGGATTGCGGCTCTAGCCCGGCTGCTGCCAAATTCGGCAGGACCGGAAGCGCCAGCCAAACGCGAACTCACCCGCCAGGCAGGTGGCAAGCAGCATCGCAGTCGCTGCCGCCAAGCGCGCAGCTGTGGCGTGGCGCATTCCTCTCTCCGTGCAGGACTCGCCTCCCCGGTCCGTGCAAATCGCTTCTAAAGAGCCAGCTTAAAGGCGTGCTGTATCCATGATTAAATTCCGCTCATCCCGCGGGGAAACCACGCTTGTATCATTTTAAGATAGTAGCGAAAAAACGACCAATCGTGGGCATTTTTCATGGAAATAGGCTTGTCCGGGCGGCGTTCAAATTTGGTTGTGCCGCCATGTTGAAGACGAGGACGGCCTGTCGGCGGTTGATCAGTTAATTCGTAGGCGCCGTCTCTGGGGGTACTGTCTGCCACGGTACCTGGCATTGCCCAATATACGGAAAATACCCTGCGGGATTGGAGCAGTAATACCAGTATGGGGAGTCCGGCACAGCTGGTCCAGGAGCGACACCCAGTGGTGGTGGAGGCGGCACGACAATAGGCGGTTCGGCATAAGCATAAGGATAGTACAAGCCGTAATTGTAGGGACCGAAAAACGGGCCGAACCGCCAATCGAAAGCAGGGTCGAGCACCAGGCCGGCGCCGAATCCTCCGCCAAAAACCCCACGGCCGTAAAACCCGCGGCCAAAGTTACCACCGCGGAATCCCGTTCTACCGCGAGTGCCTGCGGCACCACCGCCGAATCCATCGGCGCCGCCACGAAAACCAGCGGCGGCGACACCGCCGTGGCCCCCGCCACCACCATGGCCGGCGGCAAAAGTGGGTGAAGTCGCCAGCGGTAACGCGAGCAGCACGGCAAATGCAGTGGCAATCGCTTTTTGCATCATATTCTCCTGGCCGGTATTTCCCCCCGGCCATTCCAGCTTGCCACCTCATTAAAATCTGCTTACTTCACGCTATTGGCAGACTGGCGCGACCTGGGCCGGGTTATTATGCCACAAAATTCAGGGCCGTCATTGTTTGGCAATACGGCCCCATCTCTGGACCGCGAGATGATGGATCGCCGGATCAAGCCGAGTATGCCGGGAATTCATCCGTATCCTGAGGTGAACGGATTTGTGAATTGTTGTTCCGCGTGGGTGAAGTGGCATGCGCATATTGGCCATCGAAGACGAAGAAAGGCTGTTGGGGATCCTGTCGCGTAGCCTGAAGGCGGAGGGTTTTTCCGTGGACGGCGCGGGCACGGCGCAGGAGGGTCTCGAACAGATCAAGCTCTCCCATTACGATCTGGTGATCCTCGATCTGCAATTGCCGGATGGATCGGGGACGAGTTTGCTGCGGCAAATCCGGCAGCAGCAAAGGAAAATGCCGGTTCTGGTGCTCACGGCACGCGGCGATATCGAAAGCAAGGTCGAGAATTTCGAAGCCGGCGCCGACGATTACCTGACCAAGCCATTTGCGCTCGCCGAACTCACAATCCGGGTTCAGGCGCTGCTCCGCCGCGGTCCGCTGATTCAGGAAAACGTGCTGAAGGTCGATAATCTGGAGCTGAATCGGCTCACCCGGCAGGTCCGGCGCGGCGGCAAGCGCATCGAACTCAGCCCGAAAGAATATTCGCTGCTCGAATATCTGTTTCTGCATACTGGCCGCACGCTATCGCGGTCGATGATTGTCGAGCGGATTTGGGATCAGTCTTTTGAAGGACTGACCAATATTGTCGATGTCTATATCGGTCACCTGCGTCATAAGGTTGACGAGGGCTTTGATACCAAGTTGATTCGCACTGTGCGCGGACTGGGCTACTCACTGGATCCACACTCCAAATCATGAACTGGCGCTCCATCAGCTTCCGGCTTGTGGCCCTGTATTGCGGGCTTCTGCTGGTGCTGGGCCTCAGCTTTTCGCTGTTCACCGTATTCAGCTTCGAACGCTATACCGAGGTCAGCATCCGTGCCGCGGTCACCGTCCGCGCTTCAGTCATCTGGGACATCATTCGCGGCTCAATTGGCAAACCTGCTGAAGTTGGCGCGCTGATCGAGCGATTCAGCCCCGCTGAACAAAATCGGTTCTTTCTCGTGAACGTCGGCGGGCGAACCATCTACCGTTCGGGCAATCCAGCCGATGGTAGCTTTGATCCGTCCAGGCTTCCATTTGTCGATGCGTCTTTGGGGCCGCGCTATTCGAATTACGGTGCGGTTTTTCTCTATTCGCGACGCTTCACCGCACCCGACGGCCGGGCGGTCACGATCGAGACTGGACAATCTGACCTCTTTGCCAGGGATCTGGAGGATAGCCTCGTCACGTCGCTGGTAATCGGACTTCCGCTTCTGCTGCTTGCGGCCGCGGCCGCCAGCTACGTGTTGATCCGCCGCGCGCTGTCACCGGTCGAAGTGATGATTCAGGCGGCGGAAGCGATCAGCTTCAGGAATCCGCGCAACCGCCTGCCCCCGCTCGGCACGGGAGATCGTGTCGAAGCTCTCGGTCTGGCGCTCAATCGCATGCTCGACCGGCTCGACAGCGCCTATCAGCACGCCAACCGCTTTTCATCCGATGCCGCCCATGAATTGCGCACGCCGCTTGCGATCATTCAGGGCGAACTGGAATTCGCCATGGCGCGTGGCGAATTGGCGGCGAATGTCGAAAGCGCGCTCAGCAATGTGCTCGATGAAGTCGGGCGCTTGAGCAAAATTGTCGAGAGCCTGCTTATGCTGTCGCGCATGGACCATCCGTCCAGCCAGCGCGGTTATGCCAGTCTGGACCTGCATGCGCTTGCCGCCGAAACGATCGAGCAGATGCATTTGCTGGCGGCCGAAAAACGCGTCACGCTCAAGGGGCCGACCGGCGGCAAAGTCATGGTTTCGGGAGACCGTGACCGGCTCAAACAGATATTGGTCAATCTGCTCGACAACGGCATCAAATATAACGTTGCGGGCGGGCACGTCGTGGTCGATGTCAGTGCCGGCCCCGGTGTCGCGCGGTTGACCGTGGCAGATTCCGGCATAGGTATCGCGCCGGAAAATCTCGACTACGTATTTGACCGGTTCTACCGCGTCTCCACGAATCGCGGGGAAGTGGGCGCGGGATTGGGACTCGCGATCGTCAAATCCATCTGTCACGCGCATGGGGGCTTGATTTCGGTGGCCAGCAAAGTCGGCCTCGGGACCACGTTCTGTGTCACCCTGCCGAGCGCGTCACGCGATGCTGCTCCAGCGCCGGCGGCTACGGTACCGGAGATGCGCGACCGCGTGATCGAATCTGCCGCCTGATCCGGGACAGTTTTTCAGGCCGAAGTTCAAAGCCGGATTGTCAAAACTTAGCGGGCGTATTTTCCGACGATGCTGGTGCCGCCGAGCGTATGCCCTTTGATCGCGGCATAGACTTCGTCGCGAGTCATCCCCGGTTTCAGCGCTTGCGGTTCGAGATCGGTGGCAATGATCGTAAAAACGTAATGGTGCGGCGCCTCGCCAACAGGTGGGCATGGTCCAATGTAGAGGGAATTGTCGCGCGTGCCTTTGCCGCCGATGAAATGATTTGAGCCGCGCGTCAGCTCCCCCTCGGCGAGCGACGTGATATTGGCGGGAATACCGTAGCCCACCCAGTGCGATACGCCCTGGCCCAGCAATCCATCCGGATCCTGCAGGAAGATCACAAAGCTGCGGCTTTTCGCGGGCACATTCGACCACGCCAGAGCAGGGGAGACATTTTGGCCGCCGCACATCCGCATGGGATCGTCGGCCGCGTTTTTGCGCGTGAGCATGCCGCCGTCGGCGAAGGATGGTGAGGTGATGGAAAAAGGCGCCGATTCCGCACGGCTGCTGGCGCTGAAAACGGCGCCGGCTGTCATTCCGATGCACAGTGCCACGCCCCACCTCGACATGGTCGCCCTCCCTTTGCGGCTACAGCCCAAAAAGGTAACACGGCCCGGCAATGGTTCTACAGTGGGCATTGTGCTATTTTGGTCGCGCTACACCGTCGGCGCG
>JAGWSK010000086.1 GCA_028869355.1 Alphaproteobacteria bacterium
CGCCCGCGCGTAAGCAATACGCGCGCGTTGGCGCGCCGGGTGAGGGGTGCACAGCATACATGAAGGTTCTGTTCCTCACGCCGGAGCTCGCCGGCTATGTGAAGGCCGGTGGCCTCGCCGATGTGTCCGCGGCGCTTCCGGCGGCATTGCGCACGCGTGGGCTGGATGTGCGAATCCTGATGCCGTTTTACGGGCCCGGTGCGGAATGGCAGCCGTCGCTGGAAGTCGTGGCGCGGCTGGACGGGATTGCAGGAATTCCACCCTGCATGCTTGCGGCCGGCGCCACCCCATCTGGCGATCCGGCCTGGTTCGTGATCTGTCCGCAACTGTACGAACGTTCCGGCACACCGTATACGGACAGTTCACATCACGACTGGCCGGACAACGATGTGCGCTTTGCGCGGCTGGCGTTCGCGGCGGTCCAGCTCATCAGTGGCGACGCCAATTGCGAGTGGCGGCCCGACCTCGTGCATGCAAATGACTGGCCCTCGGCGCTGATTGCGGGATATCTCGCATGGCGTGGCCTGCATCCGCCCTGCCTGTTCACCATCCACAACCTCGCCTATCAGGGGGTTTTTGATGCTGCGCGCCTGAGCGCACTCGGGATCCCGTTCGCGGCCTTCTCCATGAACGGCGTCGAGTTTTATGGCCGGCTGTCGTTCATGAAGGCAGGGCTGTTCTACGCCGATCATGTCACCACCGTCAGCCCGAATTATGCGCGCGAGATCACGACTGAAGCTTTCGGCAGCGGTCTGCAGGGACTGCTTGCCAGCCTTGCGGCTGCAGGAAAGCTGACCGGAATTCTCAATGGTATTGGAGACGATTGGGCGCCCGAACGGGACGCGAAACTGGTCGAGAATTATCCGCCGCACATTCTTGCCGGTAAAAGGCGCAACGCGGATTGGTTGCGCGATACTGCCGGTTTGAGCGGCGAAAACCGGCCGCTATTCGTCATGGTGTCGCGCCTGGTGCACCAGAAAGGCGTGGACCTTGCATTATCCGCCGTCGAAACACTGGTTTCGGGTGGCGGCCAGTTCTTTTTGCTGGGCCATGGCGATCCGGAACTTGAGCGCATGGCGCGAAACACGGTCGCGCAATTCGACGGCTCGGCTGCGGTCATGATCGCCTTCGACGACCAATTGTCCCGCCGTGCCATTGCCGGCAGTGATTTCTACCTGATGCCGTCCCGCTTTGAGCCCAGCGGCCTCAACCAAATGTATGCCGAACGCTACGGCAGTTTGCCCGTCGCCCATGCCACCGGGGGGCTGAGTGATTCCATCCGCGACGGAGAAACCGGATTCCTGTTCGGCAGTGCCACACCCGAAGCCCTGCGCGAAGCAATCATACGTGCACTGAACGTTTATATCCGCCCGGGGCGGTTTGCGGCCATGCGCAAGGCCGCGATGGCCGGAGACTTCGGATGGGGACCAGCCGCGGCCAAATACGAAGAACTTTACAAACGCCTGCTTGCCCACTGAAAGCGTTGCGCTGCCGTGCTATAGTGCTGCAGGCGCCGTTGATCATGGGAGGGTCGCATGGTGCGAAATTGCCTGCTGTCAGCATCCGCTTTGGCTTTGATCGTCGTGGGACTGGTCTCGTCGGCCCCCAACGTCCAGGGACAGACATTTGTCGGTACACCGGTCCCGCAGCAGTTTGCGCGCACCGGGTTTCCGTCCATGCAAAATGGTGAATGGCCGAGCTATGCCGGCGACATCAAAGGCACCCGCTATTCGCCGCTGTCGCAGATCGATGCCGCGAATTTCAATCGCTTGCAGGTCGCCTGGCGCTTCAAGACCGATAATTTCGGTCCTTATCCGGAATGGAAGCTCGAGGGCACGCCGATCATGGTCAATGGCGTGCTTTACACCACCGCCGGAACCCGCCGCAGCGTGGTCGCGCTGGATGCGAAGACCGGCGAGCTGATCTGGTCGTTTTCGCTGCGCGAAGGCAAGCGGGCAGCCGTCGCTCCGCGTCAGCTATCCGGGCACGGCGTCTCGTACTGGACCGATGGCAAAGGCGATGAACGCATCATTTACGTCACCACGGGCTACCGCCTGGTCGAGCTGAATGCCAAAACCGGTCAACTCATTCCCACATTCGGCGATCACGGCATGGTCGACATGAAGGCCGGCGTCGTCAAAGGCGACAATCAACAGATCGATCTTGAGACCGGCGAGATCGGTGTCCATTCGACCCCGACGGTGGTGGGTGATGTGGCGATCGTCGGTTCATCGATGCGCGAAGGCGCGACCGTGCCGACGCATAACAACACCAAGGGGCTGGTCCGCGCATTCGATGTCCGCACCGGAAAGCAGTTGTGGCGCTTCAACACCATCCCGCTGCCCGGCGAATTCGGCAATGAAACCTGGGAGAACGGTTCCTGGAAGGACAACGGCAATACCGGCGTGTGGACACATATCAGCGCCGATCCGGATCTGGGATTGGTCTATCTACCGGTGGAAACTCCGTCTTCGGATTATTACGGGGGGCATCGTCCGGGTAACAATCTGTTTGGTGAAAGCCTGGTCGCGGTCGATCTGAAGACCGGCCAAAGACGCTGGCATTTCCAGCTCGTCCATCATCCGATCTGGAATTTCGACATGTCGTCGATGCCAATTCTGGCCGACATCAATGTCGATGGCAGGGCGATCAAGGCGGTCGCAGTCCCGACCAAGCAGGGTTACGTGTACGTATTTGACCGTGCGACGGGCCAGCCGGTGTGGCCGATTGTGGAAAAACCGGTGCCGCAATCGGACGTGCCGGGCGAGAAGACCTCGCCGACGCAGCCATTCCCGCCCGACAAACTGCGATATAACCGCAACTACCTGAAACTTCCGGATGACCTGATCGATTTCACGCCGGAACTGCGGGCCAAAGCGCTCGAGGTGATCAAGCGCTACCGCTACGATCCGAGTCCGTTTGAACCGGGTTCGGTTGCCGACGTCAACGGGCGCCTGGGATCGATCGTGTCGCCGACCGCAACCAACTGGCCCGGCGGCGGCTATGATCCGGAACTTCATATCGTGTTCGCGCCGGCAGGAAATGTTGCCGGCGTGCGGGCGCTGCGTACGCCGCCGGAGGAATTTTCCGATATCCGGTACGTGCAGGGCGTGAACGGACGGCCATTCCAGGTCGTGCTTGGTCCGGGCGATTGCTGCGCCGCCGATGCGCCGCTGACGGCCCAACGCGCCAAAGCGGCGAAAGAACCACCACGGCCAAACGCCGGTGGCGAAGGTGGCGGACTGAATGTCGACGGTTTGCCGATTTCCAAACCACCTTATGGTCTGCTGGCCGCCATCGATCTCGACAAGGGTGAGGTCAAGTGGCAGACGCCGCATGGCGATACGCCGGACAATATCCGCAATAACCCGGCGCTGAAGGGATTGAATATCCCGAAGACGGGACAGCCGGGCACCTGGGGCGTCGGACTTTTGGTGACCAAGACCCTTGTGATCATGGGTGACCCGCAGCGCACCACAACTCCGGATCATCCCAACGGCGCGATGCTGCGGGCCTATGACAAACTGACCGGCAAGCAGGTCGGAGCGGTGTGGATGCCGGCGCAACAGAGCGGTTCGCCGATGACCTACATGGCCGACGGCAAACAGTACATCGTTGTCGCGATCGGTGATGCGACGGAAGGCGATACAAGACGGCCGCGCTATTCCGGCGAATATCTGGCGTTCGTGCTCCCGAACTGAGTACCCGAACATGGCAGCTCGGAAAAAAGTATCAGTTGCATACCTCAAACGCGAGGTCCGGCGTCTGAACCAAACACTCGACTTCGCATGAGGAAGCCTGCGAAGATTACCGACCGTGCGGCACGTGCCGTGCATAGAGCCAGAGGACGACATGGGTGAAATACCAAAGAAGCCTCCAGAGCCGGATTCCAGCATCCCTGCCGAGCCGATTTCGCCGCTTGGACAAAAATTACGAGAAATTCGGCGCCGGATTGTCGCAAGCGGCGAACCGCTTCTGTCATGGGATGAACTCGAAAAGGAGTTAGCCGAACGTCGGGGCGGCGTACCCGGCGAATAGCGTATCGTGTTAACTTTCGTCGATTCTGGCCTCCTGATCGCAGCAGCGCGCGGAAACCTCGATATGTCGAACCGAGCGCTGGCAATACTCGGCGACGCGACACGTACATTCGCTTCGAGTGAGTTTGTGCGGCTCGAAGTGCTCCCAAAAGC
>JAGWSK010000087.1 GCA_028869355.1 Alphaproteobacteria bacterium
ATGGGCCTATTCATCCGCCTGGCGTCACGTCTTTGCGTTTCGCATCCGTGCGTCCGGGGTGTTTGCGAAGCTTGCGATGTCACCCCGCGCCGCAGCGCTGCTGCCCGTCATCAAGCGCTTCCCGTCCATGCTCAGCGCCGGTGCGCACCTCTCCGGCAAAACCCGTGCCGTCGGATAACTCTTAAATTCCGCCTCCCCCTTGAGGGGAGGCACGCGAATTTCCGAAGTGGAAATTCGCGGGTGGGGGATCGGCCGCCGGCGTTCTCCACTTCCCGCATTGAACCCGATCCGTCGTTATGTCACTGAACTGCAATGCTCGATAAGATCATCAAATTCCTGTCCGAACCCTCAGCGCCGGAGAGCCGCGACGGACTGCAAACCGCGGTCGCCGTGCTGCTGGTCGAGGCGGCGCGCATGGACAGCCATTTCGATGACGCCGAACGGCGCGTAATTGAACGTCTGCTGGCGCAGAAGTTCCAGCTTTCACCGGAGCAGACCCGCGATCTGGTCCAAAAAGCCGTTGCCATCGACGAGCGCTCGAACCAGCTTTATCCGTTCACGCGCACTGCCGTCGAACGCATGACTGCGGCGCAGCGCATCGGATTGATCGAGATGCTGTGGGAAGTCGCCTATGCCGACGGCGTGCTCGATCCGGACGAAGATGCCCTGCTACGCCGTATCGCCGGGCTGATCTATGTCTCGGATGTGGATCGCGCCGCGGCCCGCATCCGTGTTCCCGACCGCCTCGGAAAGCGCGAATAGCCCTGAAAGGAAGCTCGAAGCCTAAGCTTCCTCCCCGCATCGCCGACACCTTTCCTCCCCCGCCTGCGGGCGAGGTGGATGGCGCGGGACGCGCCAGACGGAGGGGGACTGCGACTCAACAGGGCGTCACGCGCGCGATATGCTCACGCAAACGGGAGGGCATCCGATGAACCGCTTCGCACTGACCCTTGTCGGCGGCATGTCACTGGCCTGGGTTTCGCTCGCCGCCGCGCAATCCCCGCCGGCTGATCCGTACCCGGTCATCCAGGGCAAGACGTACAGATTCGAGAAAATCGCCGACGGCGTCTATTACGCGACCGGGGGGTTTGGCAGCAACAATGTGGTTATCGTCAATGACGCCGATGTGCTGATTGTCGATACCGGCACCACACCGGCCGCCGCCCGCGCTTTTATTGCGGACATCAAAATGCTGACCGACAAGCCGGTCCGGTTCGTGGTCAACACGCATTGGCACTTCGACCACACCGACGGAAATTCGGTCTTTGGTCCCGACGTGCAGATCATCGCGAATGATTATGTGCGCACCGCGATCACGACGTTCGACGTGTTGCACCGCGAACCATACCTGACTTCGGAGGGCAGTGCCGTTCCGGCACAGATCGAAGACCTCGGCGAGCAGGCCGCTGCCGAGCGAGACCCCGACCGCAAGGCGCAATTGCAGCAGCGGCTTTATGCTGCGCAACAGGTCCTGGTGCAGCTCAAGGACATCAAGCCGACGCCGCCGAACGTCACCTATTCCGACAAGCTCATCCTGCACCGGGGAGGGCGCGAAATCGACCTGCTCTTTCTTGGCCGCGGCCATACTGCCGGCGACACAGTCGTCTGGCTGCCGAAGGAACGCATTGTCTGTTCGGGCGACCTGATGGAAAGCCGCATTGCCTATATGGGCGATGGCTATTTCGATGAATGGGTGGCCACGCTGGACAAACTCAAGAATCTCGATTTTGCCGTCGATCTGCCGGGCCATGGCGTGCCGTTCAGCGACAAGAACATGATCACGGAATTCCAGTCCTATCTGAAAGACCTTGTGGCGCAGGTCTCGGCACTGAAGGCCCAGGGCGTTTCGCCGGACGAGGCGGCGCAGCGCGTCAACCTGACGGCGCACGCCAAATATTTTCCGCAGATCACCGGCCCGGGCGCCGATCTTCGGGGCGTCAGGCGCGTTTACGCTTGGCTGGACGAGCGCGACAAAAAATAGCCCGCGCTCTTTCGCCCGGGAGTCAAAATCATGAAACCGATCGCGTTTGGGTTCCTGCTGGCGCTTGCGGGTGCGGCAGGGGCGGGCGCAACTGTGGCCAGTTCGGCCGTGGACATCACCGGCAGCTCAATCGATATCGCGCTGCAACGCACCGCCCAACAGCCGGACGCCGATGAGTCACTCGGCATCTATAATGTCGGCAACGACTACAACCTCGGCATTTCCGTCGTGCACCGAGCCCGCACCGGTGGCAGGCAAATCCCGCCCGCCGCCGTGCACAACGAAGTCACTGAAGTCTTCCATATCATTGCCGGCACCGGAACCGTGGTTACCGGCGGAACATTGGCGCCGCCGCAGCAGAACCAGAACGATCCGCGCTCCGGTCCGACCATTCTCGGCAGCCGGATCGTCGATGGCATCACCCGCGGCGTCGGTCCGGGCGATGTCATTGTGGTGCCGCCCAACACGCCGGTGCAATTCACCGAAATCAATTCCGGTCAACTCGTTTATCTTGTCGTGCGTATCGATCCGCACAAAGTCCTCGCCTCCCGTTAAACCGCCGATCAGGCACGGGCAAATTACACCTGAGCCGGCAAATTGCTGCACTCAGCGCCGAATAAACCGGCGGCGGCCCGTGATCAGTTCCCGTCATATGCCCGCTGGAGGGCGGCGAGGTCGAACTTCTTCATCTTGAGGAATGCTTTCGTGACGCGGGCGATCTGTTCGCGGCTCCCGCGCGACATCATCTCCCGCATCGCTGCCGGCACAATCTGCCATGACAAACCATAGCGGTCCTTGAGCCAACCGCATTGACCGGCATTGGGATCGGCCGCGAGGCCATTCCAGTAACCATCGATCTCGGCCTGATCTTCGCACGACACCATGAACGAGATCGCTTCATTGAAACCAAAGCCGTGCGGGTGTGCGCTGTCCATGGCGGCGAATTGCTGGTCCGCCAGCGTGAAACTGCCGAACATGACGGTACCATCCTTGTCTGGCTCCCGGTCCGCGCCATAGCGCGCGATATGGCCAATGCCGGAATCGGGAAACAGCGACGTATAAAACCGCATCGCCTCTTCCGCTCTGCCGGCATTTCCGCCGGTGAACATCAGGAACGGCGTGATCCTCTGTTCGATGTCGCGCCCGGTCAC
This sequence comes from Alphaproteobacteria bacterium, assembly GCA_028869355.1. GTDB lineage: Bacteria > Pseudomonadota > Alphaproteobacteria > Micropepsales > Micropepsaceae > CAIYRG01. The sequence continues at coordinate 3,133 of JAGWSK010000087.1, forward strand.
CAGCATTATCTGCCATGACAGACCATACCGATCCTGTGTCCAGCCATAGAGCTTGCTGAATGGATAGGCGCTGAAGGGCATCAACACCTGTCCGCCATCGGAGAGCCTTTGCCACAGCAGTTCTGCCTCCTGCTCCGTCGCACATGAGGCGAGAAACGAGACGGCGGGCGTGAATTTGAATTCGGGTCCTGCAAACAGCAGTTGGAATCGCTGCCCGGCAAGATCGAGCACCACAATTTCCACTGTGCCCGACGGCGTATCCGACAGCGACCCGCTGCTGACGATCTCCGAATTGCCGAATGCGGACATGTAAAGCGTCACCGCATCCCGCGCACTGCGGTCGAACCACAAATGGGGCACGATCTCTGGCATTTTCTCTCCTCGTCCTCCCGCGCTCAGCCGCCGATTATGCCTCTCGATGAGGCCGAACAGGAGCATGTCCTCCGGCCAAAGCCGCAACGTCCGGTTGCAGCGCACCGCCAACCGTAGCAGAATGAAATCCCAGTAATGTTTCAATCGCAGCACCCTAGGGAGGAGTCCGCGATGAAATACCGGTCTGCCGTCACTCTCTCACTGCTGTTTTCCGGCCTGAGCACGCTGTCGTTTGCCGCCGAACCCGCCGGTCTCGGCGCCGGCGCGATCATGCTCACCGACGGAAAGAAAATGGACAATTTCAACAAGGTGGGTGACGCCGACTGGCGCATCGGCGAGGGCTCCATTGTCGCCAATAACGGCCGCGGTTTCCTGGTCAGCAAGCAGTCCTTCGAGAACTTCCGGCTGCGCGCCGAATTCTATCCCGACGATGAAACCGACAGCGGCATTTTCATCCGCTGCGATAACCCGGCGCAGCCGAGCGCCCAGTCCTGCTACGAAATCAACATCTACGACACCAACCAGAATCGCAACAACGCGACCGGCGCCGTGGTCAATGTTGCGCCGCCGGAACGCTCGCCGGCGACCGAGCTCCGCTGGAACGTGCTCGAAATCGAGGCGAAGGGTCCCCAGCTCAATGTCAGCATCAATGGCGAACGCACCGCCAGTGTGCGCGATACAAAGCACGCGCGCGGTCCGATCGCGCTGCAATTCGCCAAAGGCGTGATCTATTTCCGCAAGGTGGAAGTCAAGCCGCTGACACAGGACGACATCGACTTCGTATCCTCGCCGCTTTACGTCAATTGCCAGGAAGGGTTTGTCGTGCTGTTTCCCGGCGAGCCGGTGCGCCGCGATACCATGTACCCGCTCGGCGGAGCCAATATGCCGGCGCATGAATATGCGATTCAGAAGGATGGCAATCGCTATTCGGTGACGGTGATCGATTACGGCACCGGTCCCCGGGCAGACCGCAAGATTGTCGACACAGCCGTCGCCGACATCAGCAAAAAGGGCGATGTGAAGACGCGGGCCAATGTCGAGATCGGCATCGGCAAGCCGGGCAGTCAGCTCAATATCGTGCAGCCCAATGGCCGGCAGCTTCGCGCTTCCGCCTATATGATGCAGCACAAGCTCTATATTACTCAGGCCGATTTCGCCGCGGGCGATCCGACGGGACTGCAGTTCGAACAGTCGATCGCGATCGTCAACCATGCCGGAACCGACCTCGACCGGGTATCGCCGAACAACACCGAAATCCGCACCTACGACTGCCACTGAATACCGGCGACCGCGTCGCTTGACTGGAACCAACGCATTCACCTTCCCCCCGCTCAGCGCGGGGGAAGGTGCCCGCAGCCGTGTCAAGAGCGCTGCTATTGACATGGCGAATGGCGGGCGGAAGGGGGGTGTCCGGCGAGAATACGGCTCTCGCTGTCCGACTCCTGAATTTCCGCCCAAAAACCGGGCAGCTGCCTAATTCCGCGCCCACGCTCCCCACGCCCGTGAATCAAAACCGGGCAATGTCTCGCGGTCTCGCCGCAAAAAGCGGCACGGAACTTGCGAATCACGAACTTGCAGTTGCTTTGGCCACGCAGAGTCAGGCTCGCGGCCATGGCGGCGTGCGGTTGGCGACGTCCGAAACGGCCTGACGATGGGGGTTTGAGATGCTGATACCGTCACCCAAATGGCTTGATAGCGGCAATAACGCCTGGCAGCTCGCAGCCGCAACTTTCGTCGGCCTGCAAAGCATTCCCGGCCTCGTCATTCTCTATGGCGGGGTGGTCAAGAAGAAATGGGCGATCAACTCCGCCTTTATGGCGATCTACGCTTTTGCGGCGGTGACCGTCGTGTGGGTGCTCTGGGCCTACAACATGGCATTCGGTCAGCAATGGTTTCCGTTCCTCGGCAAACCCGCCGCCGCTTTGGGTGCGGCTTACATGACCGGACAGGCGGTCGTTCCTGCCGCCGCCATGGGCATGCCGCCTCTCACCTTCCCGATGTCGACCATGGTGTTCTTCCAGCTCGTGTTCGCAGCCATCACGGTGATCATTCTGGCCGGCTCTCTGCTCGGCCGGATGAGCTTCAAGGCCTGGGTGATCTTTGTCCCGCTATGGATGACTTTCATCTACACCGTCGGCGCCTTCAGCCTGTGGGGCGGTGGCTGGCTTGCTGCGAAAGGCGTGGTCGATTTCTCCGGCGGCTACGTCATTCATCTCGCAGCCGGGACATCGGGATTTGTCGCCGCTGCAATCATTGGGCCGCGGCTGAAAGCCGATCGCGAGCACTTCCCGCCCAACAGTCTCCTGATGACGCTCGCGGGCGCCGGAATCCTCTGGCTTGGCTGGAACGGCTTTAACGGCGGCGACCCGTATTTCGCCAATGCTGATGCCTCTGCCGCGGTGCTCAACACCAACCTCGCCACCGCGGTTGCGCTGATCGTCTGGACCTCCATGGATTCGATGGCTTACGGCAAGGCCTCGGTGCTCGGCGCGGTCAACGGCATGATTGCCGGTCTCGTCGGCATCACACCGGCGGCCGGTTATGTCGATGGCTGGGGCGCGATCGTGATCGGCGTCTGCGCCGGCATCATCCCGTGGATGAGCATGAACTGGCTGCAGAAGAGCTCGCTGATGAGCCGGGTTGACGATACGCTCAGCGTGTTTTCGACCCACGGCGTGGCGGGGTTGATGGGCGGACTTCTCACCGGTGTGCTCGCCAATCCGGCGATGCTGGAATATATCGGCACCGACAAGGAAGCGCCCGGCGTGAACGCGACAGGTCTATTGTTCGGCAATCCCATGCAGCTGCTGTTGCAGGGTGAAGGCGCCCTGTTCATCATCGCCCTCAACGTGGTGGGCACCGCCATCCTTCTCGGTCTGATCTCGCTGGTCGTACCATTGCGGATGGATGCAGCCGGTCTTGCGGTCGGCGATGAGGCCATTCACGGCGAAACCGCTTACGCGTTGGACGGCGACGGCAGGCTGCCCGAACCCGCCGAGTAAGTCAGTACAGTGCAATGCGAAGCGCCGCGCGACGAAAGTCGCGCGGCGCTTCCGCGCGTGTATCAACCCTCCCCTTGAGGGAGGGTCAAAATCCCGAAGGGATTTTGGGGAGGGGACAGCGAGCGACCTGTCCGCCGTAGCCTTGGCGAAGGCGGAAGCGAGCGCACGGTTTCAGCGCGGGTTAGTTTACTACCCCCAGCCGCCACAGCGCGAACATCAGTGCTAACGCCAATAGCGCTGACCCGCCTTGCCAGAATCGCACGGGCGCGCGCTCATACAGGGTGGGTTTGCGCCGCTCGGTGACCGGAACATGCGCCGGTCCCGATTCCAGTTCGGCCGCGAATTCCGACATGTCGCCATAGCGTTCAGCCGGGTCGGCGGCGATTGCGCGCGCCAGCACGCCCTGAAGCCAGGCCGGCAGATCGGGACGCAGCAGCGTCAATTCCAGCGGGCGCTGCCGGCGCGGACCGCTCACCGCATCCGGATTGCCGTAAGGATATTCGCCGGTCAGTGCGCGAAACAGCGTGACGCCCAGCGCATATATGTCCGTGGACGGATTGCCCGCTTCACCGCGAAACATCTCCGGCGCCGCATAGGCCGCCGTGCCGGGAATATCGCCCGCCGGAGAATCCTCCAGACCCGGAATCCGCACCACGCCAAGATCGATCAGCTTGAGCGAGCCGCTGTCTTCGAGAATCACATTGTCCGGTTTGATGTCGCGGTGGATGATTCCGGCGCGGTGCAGGGCCCCGGCTGCGCGCGCCAGCCGGATGCCGATGTTCCGGACCTCCTCGAGCGACAATTGAGGAGCGCGCGACAGCCGCGTTTCCAGCAATTCACCCTGATAAAGCGGCATCACCGTGTACAGGCAGGTTTGCCGGCCCGGCGGAAGCTCGATGCAATGTCCGAGCCACGGATTGTTGATGCGCGCGCCGGTCCACGCCTCGCGCAGAAATGCCGCCCGAAAGCTCTCCACCGAAGCGAGCTGCGGCTTGGGAAATTTCAGCACCACCTCGGTCGATTCGAGCTCATCGACGGCGCTGAACAGGCGCGTATATCGCCCGTCGGAAATGACGGCATTCAGGACAAAGCCGTCGATCGTTTCGCCAGGTGCCGGCACGGCTGCGAGCGGCAATTGCGCAATGCCGGCGCCGGCTTCGGTCCAGTCGGAAGCCGGCAGCCCGATGATGTCCAGCACCAGCGCAGTGCAGTTGTCGGCGCTGCCCGATTGCAGTGCCGCCGTGACCAAAGCGCGTGCCGCATCGGCAGGGCCCGGACGTTCGCGCAGGATTTCCGCCATGCGGTCGTCGCTGAGCACGCCATGCACGCCATCGCTGCACAACACAAACCGGTCATGCGCCGTCACCGGCTGTGCCCCATAGTCGAGGCGCAGTTCAGGTTCGGCGCCGAGTGCGCGCAGCAACACATTGGATTTCCCGGCGGCTTCGGGCCGCACATGGTCGGTGGTCAGGCAGATCAGGCGATCGCTGCGGAAACGATAGGCGCGGGTGTCGCCAACATGGATGATATGCGCAATACGCCCACGCAGGACCACTGCGGTAAAGGTGCAGCCCATCGCCGCCAGTTTTTCATCGTGCTGTCCTTGCGAATAAATCCAGCGATTGAGTGCATTCAGCACGCCCGCCGCCGCGCGCCGGACTTCGGCCGATTCGGCAGTATCGCAAAATCCGTCGAGAAAACCGCGGACCGCGAGTTCAGCCGCCACCCGTCCGCCGCGCGCGCCGCCGATCCCGTCGGCAATCGCTGCGATGATTTCCCGCCGCGGCTGCGCCAACTCGGCCCCGAACACCGCACCGGCAAAATCCTCGTTGCGTTCGCGCGAACCCTTGTCGGAAAAAAAACCAACCGTCGCCCGAACACCGGATACGCGCTTTGTCCTTTCGTCCCTCTCCCGCGATATGTGTCTTTCCTCCGCCTGCTGGGGAGGTGTCGCGCGTAGCGTGACGGAGGGGGGCTCCATCAACCCGTCAACGACGCAAATCGCACTGGTAATGCAGGAAATACCCGCCGGTACTTGACGGAATCACGGCATCCAGCATGCCGGTTTTGCGGTTCAGCGTGTAATTCGCGTGTTCCTTGTCGTCGTGCCAACTGATTTCGGCATCGCCGATCTGCGCCGGATCGGCATTGACCGTGCGCTTGGCGAAATCGATGCGGATCTGCATCGGCGCATGGCTGACCGTGTTGGTGCAAGTGACAGCCGACGGCGCATCCGCGGCTGCCGCGCAGCCAATCCCCGAGATCGACAGGATCGCGGCACCCAGTAGCCAGTGCCCAAAACTCGTCATCCTGGCATCCTAATTCAATCGGCCGCAGCGTTGCAAAATTCGCGCCATCAAGCGGGCCGGTTGAGGGTCGGCCTCATGGCCATCGTGACGCCTTGGACTCGCGGTAAAAAACCGGCATTCTCGCGCCGGTTTCAAATAAGGTCTCACGGATGTTGTCGTTGGATAAATCATTTCATTTGCGGACGGTCACTGCGGTTCTCGGCGTTTTCACA
>JAGWSK010000088.1 GCA_028869355.1 Alphaproteobacteria bacterium
AGGTCTTCCATCAACTGCGCCGTCTCAATGCTCAGTCCACTGATATTCTGTTCGACGCGATGCTGGACGTCGGCCATGACATCATCGATCCCACGCCGGGGCGGTGGTTTCAGCCGGATGAAGAAATCGCCGGTATTGGCTTCGGTGAGGCCGCCGCCGAGCTGCAGCCCGGTCCGGCGCGACCAGGTTTCAACCTCAGGCGTCGAACGGATGATCTGCTCGACCTGCTGGACCATGGCATTGGTGTCGGCAAGCGAGGTGCCGGGCGGCGACACGTAATCGAGGATGAATCCCCCCTCATCCATGGCCGGCATGAAACCGCTTCCGGTGTTGAGCCAGGCAAGGACCCCGATCACGACCAGCAGCAACACCACGGCGCCGGCGACTAAGGGCCGCCGCTGCGCCGCCGCATAGCTGCGCCGGTATTCCAAAATGGTGCGGTGGTAAAACGGACCGCCGAGTTCGGCCTCTGCCATCCGTGCGGTGATCAACCGTTCAGCGATCAGCGGAATGATGAGGCATGTCGCCACGAACGAAATGATCAGGGCTGAGGCCATGGTCAGGGACAAAGCCTTGAAGAACTCACCGGTCACGCCCGACAGGAATGCGAGCGGCACGAAAATGATCACCGTGGCGGAGGATGAGCCGGCAAGCGGGGCAAAAAAATCGGTGGCGGCGCGGTCGATGATGGCGCGCCCATCACCTGTCGTCCCGGCCAGCCGGCGCTCGATCTGCTCAACCATCACGATAGCATCATCAATGATCAGGCCGATGGCCGCGGCCATGCCGCCCAGCGTCATGATGTTGAAGGTCATGCCGGCCGCGAACAGCACCAGCACGGTGACGGCCAGCACGGCCGGAACGATGATCAGCATAATGGCCGTCACCCGGATATTGCGCAGGAATGCAAACAATACCAATCCCGCGAGCACGACGCCGATCAGGATGGCATTGCGGACGCTCGCCGCCGATCCGAGAATCAACTGGCTTTGGTCATACCAGTTGCGAATGGTGACTCCGCTCGGCAATTTCGGCCGGTAGTTTTGCAGCGCCGACGCGACACCGCGGACGATCTCGACGGTATTTCCATCGGGTTGCTGGAATACGTTGAGCAACACAGCAGGCCGGCCATCGGCGGTGACGATGGTGTAATTCGGCTGCGGCGTCTCGATGACCTTTGCTACGTCAGAGATACGGACCGCGCCGTTGGGATTCGAGCGGATCACCATTCCGGAAAGTGCTGCCGGTGACTGGAAGCGGGTTTGCGCCAGCGCCAGAAGCAATTCATGACGGTCTTCAATGCGGCCAACCACGCGCAGCACATTATTTTTTGCCAAAGCCGCCGTGAGGTCCTGCATCGTCAGATTGTAGCTTGCCAGCAGTCCGGGATCGGCCGAGACGCGGAATTCCGGAATGTCGCCGCCGTCCACCGTGACGCTGGCCACACCGGGGACTGCGGACAGCAAAGGCAGCAACTGGTATTCGGCGATATCGCGCAAAGCGATCGGGTCAAGATTGTTCGAGAACAGGCTGTAAGCCGCGACCGGGAACACTGTCGGATTCATTTTCCGGGCGGAGAAACTGGTGCCCTGCGGCAGGTCGGGCAGGATGCGCGCTATTGCGGATTGCACCTGACCCAGCGCGAGGTTCATGTCGGTCCCCCAATTGAAGTTGACCGAGAGTTCCGCGCTGCCGCGGCTGGTGGTCGAGCGCACCGAACTCACCCCGGCGATCGAACGAACGGCTTCTTCGACATGGCGTGTGACCTCGACGACCATCACATCGGCGGGCCGGTCACCGGCATTAAGGTCGATTGAGATGCGAGGGAACGCGACATTGGGGAACAGTGTGATCGGCAGATTCACGCCGGCGAAAATCCCGCCGAGTACGGCGATCGCCAGAACAAAGATAATCGAGCGGCGATGGAGCCAGGCCCAGCCGGTCAGTTCCACGTTCAGTGCGTCCTGACCGGCGTGCCGTCACTCAACTGGCTGTTGCCCGCGATCACGACCGCCTCACCCGGCGACAAGCCCTGTGCCACCATGGCTTCTTTGCCGGTGCTGAAAGCGATGCGAACGGGACGGCGATGCGCAATGCCTTTGTTGACGATATAAACGAACGAGCCCGTACCATCATTCATCAGCGCGTCGTGTGGCAGGACGATACCATTGCGGGGCGGCAGCTCGACGCTGGCCTGGAGCACCATTCCCAGCGTCAGATTGCCGGTATCGGTGGCCGGAATGCGGGCGATTGCATTCACGAGCCGACTTTTTGGATCTGTGGCGGCGTCCACAGAGCTAATACGTGTACTGAATCTGACGTCGGGATTTTGCGGTGAGCTCAGCGCAACTACTGCGCCGGGATGAACGCGCGCCGCGTCTTCGGGCTCGAGTCCAAGCTGGACCACAAGTCCATCGCGCGGCACGATCGACGCCAGGACTGCATTGGCAGAGAGTGGCTGCCCAGGCGAAGCATTGACAGCCATCACGATTCCAGGAGTCGCGGCGCGCACAATTTCGGCCGGCTTGTCGGCTCCAATCCGGATCTGCGCCTGAAGCTGCGCTTGCGCATCGGCGAGCGCTTTTATGGCGGCGGCGACCTGACTGTTGGTTGCAAGCCTCAGACCGAAAAGATATCGCGTGTGAGCCAGATCCCTTTGCGCGAACGTCACGGCGTCCTGGGCCTGCAGCCAGGCCGAACGCACTGCCGGCGCGGTTGTTACGGTTGCAACCACATCACCCGGACGAACCAGCTGCCCGACCCGAACGGGAATGGTGACTGGAACCACGTCGCGGGGCAGCGCGATGGCGACGGTGTGGGCGGGATCGGCGGCGGCACTGCCATAGGTGGAGATCGCCGGAGTGATGGCGCCGTTGGTGACAGTGGCCAAGTGCACCAGCGCGGATGGCACAGCGCTTAGCGGAACCGGCAGGTTCAGCGCGCAGGCGAGAAGAAAAGCGGAATAATGGCGCAACAGAAGCGGGATCCGTCAGAACTACGGTAACGGTAACGCTCGCCTGCGGCGAAGGTGGCAGTGTGTGCGGATTTGCACAGTGTCTGTCAGAAGCCGGTAAGAATCATCCGCCCGGCGTTTCTTATGGAGCGGCGAAAACTGCGCTCAATCAGTCCGGGTTTGGCCCTTCGGCCTTGTTTTCCAGGACTTTGCCGGATTTCGCATCGACGCCGACCTCATAGGTTTTGCCAGCCTTGCTCTTGACGTCGAAAGAAAAGCGCAAACCGCTGCCGCCGCCCTCTTTCTCCAGCTCCTGATCGGTGATCCGACCCGGACGGGCTTTGACCGCAATCGCGCGCGCCTGATCCAGCGTAATCTTGGCCTGGTGTCCAAATTGTTGCTCACCGGTATAGGCAAAGGCTCCGGTCGTGCTTGCAACCAAAAGCGCGCAC
>JAGWSK010000089.1 GCA_028869355.1 Alphaproteobacteria bacterium
ACCAAGCGCATTGCGCCATCCCAGACCGACCGCGATTGCCGGAATGAACAGCGAGGCCAGGACCGTTCCCGAATTGCCGGCGCCGGCGATACCGAGGGCAGTGCCCTGATGCTCCTGCGGGTACCAATAGGAAGCCAGCGGCAAGGCGATCGCAAAGGATGCTCCGGCGACTCCCAGGATGGCACCGAGCGCGAGGATTTGCGTGAAATTCGAGACGCCGATGAACCAAAAACCGAGGAGCCCGGCAATCACGATGCACTGCATCACAATCCCGACGCGTTTCGCCTTGAAACGATCGACCAGAACACCGTTCAGGAAACGAAGAAGGGCGCCGGCAAGAATCGGAGTTGCGACCATCAGCCCCTTGTCACCGGGACCCAGATGGAGGTCGGCTGCAATCAGGACCCCAAGCGGGCCTAAGATCACCCAAACCATGAAGCTGAAATCGAAATACAGAAATGAAGCGACGAGAGTTGGTAAGTGACCGACTTTCAAAAAGGACGATTTCATTGCCTTGTGCCCGGTGCTTTCGATGCTTGGGGTCGAACCGTCATTCCGGACAGGGAGCAGCAAGGACCGGGCCAGTTTCGGGTCGGCGCGAAGGCCGATGTTTCGCGAATTTACCTTGCCACAGCTGCGGTTACGGGCTTAGTTGCTGAAAAATTGTGCACTGCACGCAAGCAATTTGTGCAAATGCGAAGATGGCGGTGGCGGTTCAGATATCCAGGACCAGGCGGGGAGTCTTGGAGCCGGAGCAGCAGATCATCATGGTGGCGTTTTCCTTGCGCTCCGATTCGGTGAGAATCGTGTCGCGATGATCCGGGATTCCGGAGATCACCCGAGTCTCGCAGGCGCCGCAAACGCCTTCCTCGCAGGAATGGGGCACGTCGATGCCGGCTTCGCGCACAACCTGCAGAATCGATTTGCCGGCCGGGATGACCAATTCGCGTTTTGAGCGCGCCAGTTCGACGATGTATCCGCCTTCCTGGGCGGCCGCGAATTTCGGCGTGAAATATTCCACATGAATCTGTTCGGCGGGCCAATGCGCCGTCGCGGCTTCGAATGCCGCCAGCATCGGCGCCGGTCCGCAGCAATAGAGATGCGCGTGCCGCGGAAGGTTGTCGATGATTCCGGCGACATTCAGGAAGCGGCCGCCTTCTTCATCGTCGAAATGCAAATGCGTCGCCGAATGCTGCGCCAGTTCGTCGAGAAATGCCGCGTCCAGGCGCGTGCGGCACGAATAATACAATTCCCATTTCCGGCCGCGCTCGATCAACCGATTCACCATGCAATAAATCGGAGTGATGCCGATGCCGCCGGCGAGCAGCACGACCAGGTCGGTGTCCTCTTTCAGAGGGAAATTGTTGCGCGGCGGGACGATCGGGAGGCGCGAACCGACGCGCAACTGATCATGCACATAGACGGAGCCGCCGCGGCTGTTGAGGTCGCGCTTCACGCCGACGGTGTATTCCTTCAGCTGCGGTCCGGCACTGACAAGCGAATATTGCCGTTCGATTCCGTTCGGCAGAATGACGCCGATATGGGCGCCCGGTTCGGCAGCGGGCAGCGGCGCTTTGTCGGGCCGCTGAAAGGTGTAGAGATTGGTATCCCGCGCAACCATTCGAATGCAGGTGAGAAGCACTTCAATCGTGCTGCCATCGCCAGGCGGAATCGGGTGATCGGACAAATCTACTCCTTCGGAGTTTGCAAGGTGCAAGTCACGCTGCTTGACGAGTACGCGCGGCTCGCCCATAGACCGTTTATCTGTATCGGACATGGAATTGGAAGAAGAAAGGCCCAAAGAACCCGAAGCGCTGGTGTCCCGGATCGTGCCGTTGGTCATCGCCGGCGCGTTCTTCATGGACGGGCTGGACTCTTCGATCCTCTCGACCTCGCTGCCGCAGATGGCGGTAAGCTTCCATGTTTCGCCGCCGCAAATGAGCGCGGCGATCACGTCCTATCTGATCAGCCTCGCCATTTTCATTCCGATCAGCGGCTGGATCGCCGACCGCTTCGGCGCGCGCCAGGTGTTCTGCACGGCGATCGGGTTCTTCACGCTGGGTTCGGTGTTTTGCGGATTGTCGCAGGCACTGCCGGTGCTGGTGCTCAGCCGGATCGTGCAGGGATTTGGCGGCGCCATGATGACGCCGGTGGGGCGGCTGATCCTGACCCGCACATTCCCGAAGAATCAGCTCATGAAAGCCATGAGCTATTACATGCTGCCCGGCATGCTGGGTCCGACCATGGGACCTTTGGTCGGCGGCTTCATCACGACCTATTTCAGCTGGCACTGGAATTTTTTCATCAATGTGCCGATCGGCTTCATCGGCGTGCTGCTGGCACTGCGCTTCGTACCGGATATCCGGATGCCGCGGCCTTCCGCTTTCGATGTGCGAGGCTTTTTGATCATTGCCTGCGGGCTCGGCACGGCGCAGTTCGCGATCGAAAATCTCGGCCGCCATACTTTGGCTGTACCGGCCGAAACCATTCTTCTCGCGGCCGCGATTCTGATCCTGCTGCTGTACGCCAGCTACGCCGCGCGCACGCGCAATCCGGTGCTCGATCTGAAGATGTTTCGCGGCAAGACATTCACCATCGCCGTGATTGCGGGCAATATGATCCGGGCCGGCGTTGCGACGGTGCCGTTTTTGTTGCCGTTGCTGCTGCAGGTCGGCTTCGGCCTTGATCCATTCCATTCCGGCCTGCTCACGTTCCTGAATACGGCTGGCGCCATGAGCATGCGCATCTGGGTTTCGCATCTGGTGAAGCGCTTTGGATTCAGGGCGGTATTCCTCACCGGTATCGCGCTCAGTTCGTCTCTGATGGCCGGATTTGCGACATTTTC
>JAGWSK010000090.1 GCA_028869355.1 Alphaproteobacteria bacterium
CGCCTGAAGGCCGGTATGAAACTGGAGGCCGACCCCACCATTATTTATGGACTGACAGGGGGTGTCGCGCTCGGCCACGAGATCCGGCAGAGCGAGATGCAGATGCCAAATCCGTACAGCACGTATCAGATCGATGGATTACCGCCGACGCCGATCTGCAATCCGGGACGCGATTCGATTGCCGCCGTTTTGGCGCCGGCCGATTCGCAAGACCTCTATTTCGTCGCCGATGGCACCGGCGGGCATGTGTTTGCCCGGACCAAAGCAGAGCACGAACAAAATGTCGCGCGTTGGCGCGTGCTGCAGGAGCAGGCCAAATCCACGCATGCCGATGAGAAAGCCGTCGTGCGCTGACGGGGAATTGCCCGGCCGGAAGGGGATCGCAGCTTGACACTCAACAGCATGACCGGATTTGCCGAGTCGCGCGGCGTGCACCAGAATTTGCGCTGGCGATGGGAAGCCAAAAGCGTGAACGGGCGCGGGCTCGATGCACGCTTTCGCATTCCACCCGGGTTTGAGGGACTTGAGGCCGGCGCACGCACGCTTGCGACCGAACGGTTCAAACGCGGCTCGGTGCAGGTGGTGCTGACCGTGGCGTCGGAAGAAACCGCGCGCGGCTTTCGTGTCGATCCTGCGGCATTGGCCGACGCGGTTCGCCTCGCCAAGCGCATCCAGGAAGAAACCGGACTGGCAGCGGCGCGGGTAGATGGCCTCCTCTCGCTGCGCGGCGTCATCATCCAGGAAGAGAATTTGGCGCTCAACGATGAAGCGCGGCTCGCGAGGGATGCGGTGCTACTCGAAAGCCTGGCCGATGCGTTCGACAGGCTTCATACTGCGCGTGCGGCGGAAGGCGCCAAACTGGGAACACTTCTGCTCAACCGCATCGGGGAAATCGAGCGGCTGACGGCGGAGGCGCGGGAACTCAGCGAGCGTCAGCCGGCGATGATCCGTGACCGCATTATGGCACAGCTCAAGGAACTGCTCGCGCCGGGCAGCAATTTGTCCGAAGAGCGGTTGGCCCAGGAAGTTGCGATGATCGCCGCCCGGGCCGACTTGCGGGAAGAACTTGACCGGCTTTCAGCCCACACCGCGGAAGCCCGCGCCCTGATCGCCGGCGGCGATGCGGCCGGCCGAAAGCTGGATTTTCTGGCCCAGGAATTCAACCGCGAGGCGAACACGCTATGCTCGAAGTCTCCGGATATCCAGCTCACGCATATCGGTCTCGCGCTGAAAGCTGTCATCGACCAGTTCCGCGAACAGGTCCAGAACGTCGAATAATCCGGCGCTTTTCTCCTCCCCCGCTTGCGGGTGGAGGGCGAACAGAAATCGCCGGAGGCGATATCCGCCCGACAGTGGCGAGCCGCGTAAGCGGCGAGACGGAGGGGGGCTAGCAAGGCACGGCACAAAATTGTCGCCACAGTCACATCACAACCCAAACCGGATGTTAGCGTGAACCGATCCGCGGTTCGGTACGTTTCACAAACGAGAGAACATCGCGCGGTCTGCAAAGGTGATGCGGTCCGCGCCCAAAAACCGGAAAAGGATTGCGCCGATGGTAACCCGGGTGGCCCTGTTGTCTTTCAGTGCACTGACAATAATGGCGGGATTTCACGCCACTGCCACCGCAGCCGCTTCCGAAGCCGCCGCCACGCATGACTGCGCAGGCTCTCCACCCGACGCCGTCATGACCCTTCCGGCGCCGCTGAGCAGATGGGCCCGGATCGTCTGCACACCGTTTGGCCACATGCTTTCCGGCCACAAGGGCTGGATGTGGATCGCGCCCGATCTCGACCCGGTTTTCATTCCCGCCCAGTCCATGGAGAAGAATCCGGAACAACTCGGCAACAAGATCTATTTCACCAAAATCGATGTCGAGCGGGTGAAGGGCGCCGAGTTCGCCGACGCCTATGGCGTTTTCCACGAGGGATTCGACGACAGCGAAGTCAAACCCGACGGCTATCGCGTGGAAATGACGACCGTTCAGGGCAACACAATCCGCATGTATTTCTTCGATTACGATACGTATGCGTGGGGTATGTCGTGCCCGCAAAACAAGTGCGATCCGGAAACCAGATTTATGGTTCTTGATCGCAGCACCCCGCCCAAGCCGCGCCAACCCTCGATCTAAACGAACGCCGCGGCCACGTTTTCCTCCCCCGTTTACGGGGGAGGTGCTGAGCGAAGCGAGGCGGAGGGGGGAGTGTAAGCGCGCCCCGCGCGCTAGACCGGAATTCGCGCCTCCGCCTGCCATCGCCCTGAACGGCATCTTCGATTACAATCGCCCGCGTCAAACGCGGGGGATCAGCCGATGCGATCAGCCGGAGTTATTGCGGGCGCGGTATTCCTTGTCGTCGGTGCCATTTCAGGTTTGGCCGAATCGGCATTCGCGCAAGGTTCAAGCCAGCAATACGGCACAGCAAACATACAGGCCGGTTATCGCCTCTATGCGTCGCAATGCGCACTCTGCCACGGCGGCAATGGTGACGGCGTCGCGGGAATCAATCTCGCGCGCCAGCAATTCCGCCGGGTTTCGACCGACGCCGACATCCGGCGCACCGTCACCGGTGGAATCGCCGCCGCCGGTATGCCGCCATTTCAGTTTCGGCCTGCCGAGCTTGACGCGATCATTGCCTATATCCGCTCCGGATTCGATCTTGAAGGCGCCTCATTTGCCCTCGGCGACGGCGCCCGCGGCAAGGCGATTTTCGATGGAAAGGGCGGATGCACGGTATGTCACCGCGTCCACGGGAACGGATCACGGAATGCGCCCGATCTCAGCGATATTGGCGCACTCCGGAAACCATCTGCGATCCAGCGCTCTATCCTTCAGCCGGCCGCAGCCATGCAGCCGATCAATCGGCCCGTCCGTGTTGTCACGCACGATGGACGTGTCATCCAGGGCCGCCGGTTGAACGAGGATACCGAAACCGTCCAGCTGATCACCCGCGACGGAATGTTGGTTTCACTGTCGAAGAACGACATCCAGGATTTCGAGCTTGGCAAGACATCCGGCATGCCGTCATTTGCCGGCAAACTCTCAACGGCAGAGGTCGCCGATCTGCTGGCATATCTTCTCTCGCTAAAGGGGTAGCCATGCGCACTGCTTCCAGCACAGCGATAGCGCTGTTCACCGCCTTCGTCGTAGCGACTCCGGCGGCCGCACAAGTCACCGCCGAACGAATCCTCCACGCCTCCGGCGAGCCGCAAAACTGGCTCACCTATAACGGCGGATATGACAGCAAGCGGTTCAGCTCTCTCTCGCAGATCACGCCTGCGAATATCCGGGATCTGGAGTTGAAGTGGATTGTCCAGGATCAGGTGTTCGGCGCCTGGGAGTCGAACCCGCTCGTGGTCGATGGCGTCATGTATCTCACGGAACGTCCGAACGACGTTATGGCCGTCGATGCCAGAACCGGCCGGCTGTTCTGGATCTACCACTACACGCCTGCCGGCGACTCGCATGTCTGCTGCGGAGCCAACAATCGCGGCGTCGCGATGCTCGGCGACACGCTCTACATGGGTACGCTGGATGCGCATCTGGTCGCCATCGATGCCAAAACCGGCCATTCGATCTGGAATACCGAAGTGGCCGATCACAAGGCGGGCTATTCGGTCACCATGGCGCCGCTCGTCATCAAGGATAAGGTCATTGTCGGCACCGGCGGGGGCGAGTTCGGTATCCGCGGCTTCGTCGCAGCCTATGACAGCAAGACCGGCAAGCAGGTCTGGCGCTTCAATACCATTCCCGGCCCGGGTGAACCCGGCCATGAAACGTGGCATGGAGATGACTGGAAGACCGGCGGTGCCTCGGCATGGGTCACCGGATCATATGATCCGCAACTGAACCTGCTCTATTGGGGCGTCGGCAACCCGGGTCCCGACTGGAATCCCGATCAGCGGCCGGGAGACAATCTGTACTCGGACAGTGTGGTTGCGCTGGATCCCGACACCGGCAAACTGAAGTGGCATTTTCAGTTCACGCCCAACGACCCTTACGACTACGATTCGGTGCAAATTCCGGTGCTTGCCGATATCGACTGGCAGGGTAAGCCGGTCAAGGCGGTATTGTGGGCAAATCGCAACGGCTATTTCTATGTGCTGGACCGCACCAACGGAAAATTCCTTCTCGGCGCACCATTCGTCAAAGTGAACTGGTCAAAGGGGCTTGACCAGAAGGGCCACCCGATCATGACGCCGCAGCCGGCAGGAATGCCGACCTGGCCCGGCGTGCAGGGCGGCACCAACTGGTATCCGCCGTCCTACAGCCCACGGACGGGTCTGTTCTATTTCTCGGTCTGGGAAAATTACGGAAGCATATTTCGCCGCGAGGAATCGCAATATGTCGCGGGCCGCACATTCCCCGGCGGCGGTCAAAGCGTGTTCGCACCGGTTCCGAGCTCGCCAACCATCGGCGTTGGCCGCAAAGGTCCGGTCAACAATTGGACGAGCGATGTTGGCAGCGGAGCGACCATTGCCATCGATCCGCATACCGGCAAGCGGGTGTGGACATTCCCCCAGTATGACGTGACCGACGCCGGCATGCTGACAACCGCCAGCGATCTGCTGTTCACGGGAGGACGCGAGGGTTACTTCTACGCGCTGGATGCGAAAACCGGCAAGGAACTGTGGAAGACGAATCTTGGCGGCTCAATTGTGATGGCGCCGGTTACTTATCAGGTCGGCGGCAAACAATATGTGTCGGTGATATCCGGGCACACATTGGTCACCTTCGGCCTGCGGAACTGACCGCCGCATAGGCCCGGGCGAGAGCGCAGAATTGGGCGATGTCGAGGTTTTCCGGGCGCTCGGTGGCCTCAACGCTTGCTGCTTCCAGCAGCCCGTCGGGATTGGGCACCAGCGATTTGAGGCTGCTCCGCAGCATTTTCCGGCGTTGGCCGAACGCGGCCGCCGTGACTTTTTCGAGGTCCGCAAGCTCCGCCGGATATCGCGGCGCTGGCAGGGGATCGATGCGCAGCACTGCGGCGGTGACTTTGGGCGGCGGAATGAATGCTTGCCGCGAAACCGCGAATAATATGCGGGCGGATGCGCGCCATTGCGCCAGCACCGATAATCGTCCGTATGCCGCCTCGCCGGGTGCAGCGCAGACGCGCTCCGCCACCTCTTTCTGGAACATCAGTGTCAAACTCGACCACCATGGCGGCCAGGCGCAGGTCAGCCATTTGATCAAGAGCGCCGTGCCGCTGTTGAACGGCAGATTGGCAACCACAGGAACCGGCAGCACCATGCCGTGCTCCACCAGCACTTGCGGCTCATCCACACCCAATGCATCGTCTTCAACGATATGCAGTTTGCCGGGCCAGGCAGAAGCGATCTGTTCAAGCGCCGGAATCGCACGGGTGTCGCGCTCCACCGCCACGACGCGCGCCGCCCCCTCGCTCAGCAATGCGCGCGTCAGGCCACCCGGTCCCGGTCCGACTTCGTAAACCGCTGCACCGTCGACTTTCGCCTCGCGGGCGATCCGTCGCGTCAGATTAAGGTCGAAGATGAAATTCTGGCCGAGGCTCTTGCGTGGCGCGATTCCATATGTGGCCAAGACCTCGCGTAGCGACGGCAACGTATCGGCCGTCACAACCCGCGCCTGTCCGCGATATCCGCCGCCATCCGAATCGCCGCGATCATGCTGGCTTCATTGGCAACGCCCTTACCCGCGATATCAAGCGCCGTGCCGTGATCGGGAGACGTGCGCACGATCGGCAATCCCAGCGTGACATTGACGCCGGAATCGAAAGCCAGAGTCTTGATTGGAATCAACGCCTGATCGTGAAACATGCAGAGCGCTGCATCATAGCTTCGCCGTGCATCGGCATGGAACATGGTGTCGGCCGAGCGCGGCCCCAGCGCGGAATGTCCTTCACTGCGTAGAGACGCGATAAGAGGCGCGAGAATCTCGATTTCTTCGCGTCCCATGGTGCCGTCTTCTCCCGCATGCGGATTGACACCGGCAATCGCCAGCCGCGGGTTGGCAATGCCGAAATCCGTGCGAAGGGATTGCAGGGTGACGCGCGCCGTCGCGGCGATTGCAGCGGGGTCAAGCCGGCGGAACACCTCCGCCAGAGGAATGTGGATGGTGTAAGGCACGACGCGAAGCGGCGGATCGATATCGGACGATGCGAGCATCATCACCGCCCGCTTTGCTCCGGTCAGAGCTTCCAGAAATTCCGTATGCCCCGGAAATCCGAAACCGGCTTCGGTCAAAAGTGATTTCTGGATCGGCGCCGTCACCATGGCAGCGGCTTTGCCGTCAACGCAGGCGGCGGCGCAATATTCGATCGCGGCGGTCACCGCACCGGCATTGCGCACCGACGGGCGGCCAGGCTCCGCGTTCACCGGCGGACCGGTTTCGACGATGGCTTCACGCCATGACGGGCTGTCGAGATTCAGCCGCGCGGCGGTGTCGTGCAGAAGCGGCGGACTGCCCGCAATTCGCAGCGGGCGGCCGGCAATGTTGCCATTCAACCGCGCGAAAGCTTTGAGGGCGATTTCGGGGCCGATGCCCGACGGCTCGCCCTGGCTGATCAGGATGGGCCGGCGCGCTCGCCCGTCACCGGTTTTCGACAACGGCATCGCGCCTGAGATCGCGAAGATAACTCTTGCCGAGAATCGCCATTTCCTGAACGAACAATTGCTGTTGCAAAGCGTCGCGCGTGGGGAGCTCGGCCGCCACGATCTTCGGCGGGGGAGGGTCGCAGCGCATGATGATTTCCAGACCCACAGGATCGAAGTACGGCTCAATCACGTCGCCGGAGTGCGATTTCACCAGCGCTTCCTCCAGATTGGGCGCGAGGCCCTTCGGTTGAGTCGGACCGAGTTCGGAAAACTGTGTTCCCATCAGCGTCTTCGAGATGTTGGAAAGATCCTGGCAGGAACGTACCTGCTGCTTGATGTTATTCGCCAATTTCATGGCGCTGTCTTTGTAGGCCTGATCTGCCGTCTGCGGTACCGGCACCAGCAGACGTGCCAGGGGGATGGTTGAGTCGGCGGTGGTGGGCGCTTCCGGCTTTTGCTCGATCTTGGTCCCGAGCGGTTCACGCCGGTCGCGCAGCAGGACAACGTAATAGCCGCCTTCGGATTTGATCGGCCCGCCGATATCGCCGGGATGCATCCCGGTGAGCGCTTTATCGACTTCTTCCGGCAGTTGACCCTGAACCACCCAGCCGATGTCACCGCCATCCGCCGCTGAGGGCGATGCGCTGAACTGTCCGGCGACGGCAGCAAAAGGCGCTCCGTCCTTGATCTGATTGGCGATCTGTTCGGCGCTGGTGCGTATCGTGTTTTCGTCTTCCGGCCGATCGACGGAAAGGAATATCTCCGAAACCAGGAATTGCGGCTTATCGGCGCCTTCCTTCAGCCGCGCCATGGCTTCGTCGACCTGCTGGTCGCTGATCTGCACGTCGCTGCTGTAGCGCGCTGCGACCAACCTTTGCCAGGTGAGTTGCGCCGCGAGTTGCTGGCGGAAGATGTCAGGCGATACGCCGGCATCCTTGATCGTCATTGAAATCTGGTCGATCGTGACATGATTGTCATCGGCAATGTTCTTCAGCGCCTTGTCCACGTCGGCCCTGGTGACACTGATCTTGTGCTTGTTCGCCTCCTGCAACTCCAGCACTTCGTCTTCCAGCGAGCGCAGCACCTGGGTGCGGATCTGGGCGAGATTCTCCTTCGTCGGCCGCACTCCGGAAGTCGCGACATACAATGCGGTGCGCTGGTCCAGATCGTAATCGGAAATCACCGTGTCATTGACGATGGCGGCAATGCCGCTCGACCGTGGCGCGGTAATATTGACCTGCTCCGGATTGCTCGTCTGAGCCGGCGCAGCGGCTTGAGCCGGCGCAGGCGCCGGCGGTTCCGGTGCGGCAGTCGCAGCTGACGCCGCGGGCGGCTCTGGCGCCGGTGCGGCGTCCGGCACGCCGACTGGTGCGTTGCTTATCGTCACCCCGGGCGGCAATCCGGTTCCTCCGGGCAGCAGTTCGAGGGTTGAGGTCTGGGCCGCAGCAGCCAGCGGCAGACAGATCATCCCACTGATATAGAGCGCGCGGACTGAATGCTTGCGGTAGGACACGGTACCCTCTTCAACCATCCTTACGGCTTTGCCCCCGGACAATCGACAAATCTACGCATTTCATGTGCCGCTGCAAGCTTGCTCTAATGAACGGCTCCGTTGGAACCCGTCTTGAGCCCGATGTGAAAAACAATCGACGAAGATGGCGGAAGATTCAAAATTGTCGTGTAACGGCGGTTGAACCCCAACGCCGCGACAAAACAATCATTGTCGTAGGTCAGGCCGAAGCCCGCCTCAAGCATTCTGCCGTTCGCGAGGTCCCGCTGCGCGATGCCAAACACACCCCAGTTCCGGTACAGAATGACCGTCGCGTTCAGATTGATTTGTTCCTGCTGCCCCAATGAGGGATCGGCCACGCTGGGCGGCAGTTTCACATAACTCAACTGAATGTTCGAAAGACCGAAACGCGCGGTGA
Organism: Alphaproteobacteria bacterium; assembly: GCA_028869355.1. Classification (GTDB taxonomy): domain Bacteria; phylum Pseudomonadota; class Alphaproteobacteria; order Micropepsales; family Micropepsaceae; genus CAIYRG01. The sequence goes on from JAGWSK010000090.1 coordinate 8,496, forward strand.
CGTAGAGTTCGTTCTGTTCGATGGTCGCGGTGCGGGGGTCCCAACTGAACTGATGGGTGAGTTCAAAATTGGCAAAATCGGCCGTGATCCGGCCGACAACATTCGATGCATTGTTGTTGAGCTGCAATGCCGGCGGAAGACCGGGTTGGGTCGTGAAGCGATATTGTTCGCCCAGCATTCCGGTAATCTGACCGCCCGGCATCAGCGCGGTAGATCGCAACGCGAACGTCGCGCGTGTACCGCCGGTCCACAAATCGAGGCCCGGTGACGGGTTGGGTTCCAACAGATTCGTAGCCGACAGCGAGTAGGCGATGCTGTCCTCGTCGGGCAGTCCTTTCGGATTGCCGCCCGTGGTCGCCGTGACAAATTGCGCGATTGGCTCCACGACCAGGGCCGTTTCATCGGGAATGAAGCGGCTGTTGACATCGCGTGCGAACGGCCAACGCCACTCCAGCATCGCATAGGCAAGTCCGCGGGTGATGGTCTCGGCATTCGAGGGTGCGCCGGGCGTTTCCGCGAGCGCGTCCTGCACATAATATGCATCCGCCCGCGTGAATGCCTCCGCGGTCAAAACCTGACCATTGGACGTGGTGTAGGGAAACAGCCAATCGACATCGGATGAACCGCGAAGCGTGTCGGTGCCGCTGCCGCGATCGAGATACAGCGTACTCGCATCCACCTTCAGGCGGCCGCCAAAAATCCGGTCTTCGGGAATATAAGTGTAGGACAGCGAAGGCAGGACCAGCGGGATTTCGGATTGGAAATCCGTGGCTCTGAGGCTCTGGAAATAATAGCTGATGATTTCGCCGCGGCTTCGCCCATCCACCACATCGGAATAGACGTCATTGGTGAGGCGGTCGGTATTGGAAATGTCATAGCGGTGAAGATAGGTCTGGTTCGAAGACAGTTGCGCGTCGAATCCCACGCGCCAATCGTCGGCAAGCGGAATCCAGCCTTGTCCGAAAAGGCCGCTCATCCACGTGGCCTGGCCGGGCTGATCGCGCGCGTGGTCATCGTAGGTGAGGTATGGCTGCACCCAAAGGCCGCCGCCCGAAGCAAAGCGCTCGCGGTATTCGCCCTGCAGTGACTGGCCCGCCGTTACCGTCAGGAAGGGTTCAACCGTCACATCTGCGCTGTCGGAAAAATTGAAGTAGTAGGGCAGCTTGATAAACGGTCCGAGCAATCCGGTATCGCCCACATCGGGCAGCAAAAATCCGTTCTGGTAGCGGACCGTAGGATCGGCTTGCGAGAAGATCGGCAGCCACAGAACCGGGATGCCGAGAAATTCCACCGAAGCATCCTCGAAATAGACTTTCTTTTCGAGTTCATCATGCACAACACGGGCGGCGCGGATCTCCCACGTCGGACTCGCGTTGCCGTCTTCGGCGCAGAGTTCGCACGGGGTGTAAACGGCCCCGTTGGCAATCGTGAATCGTCCTTCGCGGCGTTCGGCCGAATTTCCGGCGAGTCTTCCTTTTTGCCCCAGCAGCGCCGAAAAACCCTGCAACGCCCCCTCACGGTAATCGCGCGTCAATTCCACGCTGTTGGCGTAAGCGACATCGCCTGCTGCGTCCTGGATGCTGACGTTACCCGATGCGGTAACGACGTCGGTGTTTTCATCGTAGCTGACCTGATCGGCAATCAGCGTACGGTCGTTGCTCGAAATTTCGACATGGCCCTGCGCTGTGACAATGCCCTTGGTCGCGTCATAAGTGACCTGATCGGCCTGCAGAAATAATTCCTTCGGCGGCGCAAATACCGGGGCGGCGCCGCCGGTCAAAATCGCGACGCCAAAGACAGTGAAGCGAGAAACGAGAAACGAGAAACGAGATTTGGCTGAGCGCCGCTTCCGGGCCCCACGCGCGGTGACAAATCGCTGAAAGCGATTTGCGCGCGTGGGATGCGGCCGGTGAGTTTCAAGAAATTTCTCGCTCCTCGTACAAGCTCCCCCGAGCTTTCGCAAAGCCCCCCGTAAGTTCACCCGTCCTCCTCATGAAACAAAAGCGTCATGCCGAGGAGCAGGGCCGCTGCGGCAGGGGCGGCCGCCGCCAGTGGCGGCGGAAGCATCCCGGATTGGCCGAGCGCACTGGTCAGATTGCCGAGAAAATACACGCCGAAGCCGGACATCACCGCCAAAATCAGCAGCCGCGCCTGTCCGCCGAGTCGCACCAGGTGCAGCGAGAAACTGGCTGCCATGAATACCATCGCAGCAAACAATAGTGGCAACACCAGCAGCGAATACCAGTAGATTTTGTGCCGCACCGCCGAAAATCCTGCCGCCTCGGCATTGGTGATGAAACGCGGCAACTCCCAGAATGAAATCGTATCCGGCGAGGCGAAACTCTCCTCGATCTCCTGCGGCGTCAAATCCGTCGGCAAATCATAGGTCGCACGGTTTTGCGGGCGGCCATCAAGGCCGCTGACCCAGGCATTGCGCAAATGCCAAAAGCCCTTTTGCAGGTCGCCGGATGCAGCGTCTATGCGCCCTGCATACCGATCCTGCCCCTCGTAATTGAATATGATGATTTCTTCGAGATGGACGCCCTGATCGGCGACACGAAGCGCATGCACAACCGATTGGTGTTCGCCGTCGCCCTGGCGCAGCCACAGACCGGTCGAGGAAACCGAAAGCTGCGACGCCTGACCGTGCACATAGCGGGCCTCGAGGCGCGAATATTGTGCCAGGAATGACGCGGCCATCGGGCTGAACAGCGTCATCGCTACGACGCCAAGGATAATGGACACGGCCAGCGGCGGAGCGAGAAATTCCCAGACGGAAATGCCCGATGCGCGCACCGCCACCAATTCGTGACTTTTCGACATCCGCGAAAAAGCCAGCACGGAGCCCAGCAGAACCGCAAAGGGCAACAGCTTTTGCGCGACGTCCGGCAGCTTCAAGAGGCTCATCGTCACGATCACGCCCGGGGGGATTCCGCGGTCGCCGTTGCGGGTAAACTGATCCGCCAGATCCAGTGACAATGCGAGCACCGAAAGCGCGGCGAAAACGCTTGTCACCGACAGAGCGAAGCGCCGCGCCAGATAAGCCATCAAGGTCGGCGACCAGTTCATGCCGGATGTCCTTCAGGGCGCGGACGCGCGCCGAATTGTAACAGCGCCGGCAAGCGTATTTCCGTCAGCGCAGACATCGCCATCAGAATGCCCAGGGCCGGCAAAAGATAAAGCAGGAACATCGTTGCCGTATTGCGCGCGGCTACGCCCTGCGCCGCATAGCCCAGGAGCCGCAGGCAGGTGCCAAGCAGCGCGGCCATGGTGAGCCGCAATGCGTAGCCACCGCGAGTCATCGGGCGTTTGCCTGTTGCCGCCAGCGCGATCAGGGCGAACGCAATGCAGTAAAGCGGCGCCGTGATCCGGTTATGCGCCTCCGCCAGAAAACCCGCGCGCTGACGCTCGGTAAGCTCAGCGGGCGGACGCAGCAAGTCCGCAAGATAATGTTCGCTGGCGTCGCGCTCGGCGCCACGCTGCGGCCCGCCGAACTGGTCGAGGTCGAAGACATAGCGGTCGAATTTCAGCAGCGACAGGCGTGCGCCGCCTTGCTCGGACCGTTCGATATGGCCGTTCATCATGATCAGGCGCGGCCCGTTCGGCGTCTGGGCCAGGACGCCCGACTCCGCGAGATAGGTCGACGGATGCTGCGGCTGCCGGTTGTCGTGCACCAGGATACCGCGGATTTCGCCGCGGGATGTGATATCGCGAATGAACACCGTCAGCCCGTTACTGGGCGAGTTGAACGTCCCTTCGCGCAGGATCGCCGCCCCGATATCGGCGCGGATGTCGAACAATTTTTCGTTCATCGCGCGCTGGCCCAGCGGCATCAGGTAGAGGCTGCACGCATAAGTGATCGCCATCGCCACGACGGCGGCAGACAGCACCGGCAGCGCCATCTGCAACCGGCTGACTCCGGACGACCACATCACGACCAGCTCACTGTCGCTGTTGAGCCGGCTCAGCACGAATAACGCCGCGCCGAAGAACGCGATCGGCACGATCACGACCAGCAGGCTCGGCAACATCAGCATGGTCAGCCAGGCAAACAGACCCGCCGATTGGCCCCGGTTGATGACGACATCGAGCAGCCGCAGCGATTGCGTCATCCAGATCACAAGCGTCAGGATCACCGTGAACAGCAGAAACGGCCCGATGATCTGGCGAAGGATATAGAAGAACAGGCTGCGCATGCGGATTGCCTAGCAGAAAATGCATGATTCGTCAGAAAAATTGCATCGCACATTCGTGCATCTGCTATCTGGTGGGCGAATATCATCACGGAGCGGGGGGATGGAAATTTCATTTGACCGGCCGCGCGCGATTCAGGACGGCGCGCTTGTGGTCGGCATCCTCGATGGCGGAAAACTCACCGATTCGGCCGCCGCCGCCAACAAAGCCACCGATGGCGCGCTGTCGCGCGCCATCGCCGTCGGGCGTTTCAAGGGACAGTCCGGCCAAAGCCTGGAGCTACTCGTTCCGGCCGGCACCAGCGCGACAAGGCTGATTCTGGCGGGTCTCGGCAAAGCTGAAGAATTCGGCGCTGCCGCGGCCGAGCGTCTCGCCGCGTCCATTGCCGGGCGTCTGCTCGTCGGCGGCGAAGATGTTCTGAGTTTTCGGCTGGACCGGCCGAAGAAGTCGCCGCTGTCCGAGGCCGAACTCGCGGCGCACCTCGCATTTGGCGCGATGCTTCGCAGCTACCGTTTCGATCAATACCGAAGCATCAAGGACGAGGAACGCCCGACGCTAAAGCGCGTGGTGATTTCCACCCCTGAGGCGGCCGGCGCCCGCAAGTTCTGGACCGGATTGTCGGCGCTTGCCGAAGGCATGTTTCTCGCCCGCGATCTCGTCAATGAACCGGCAAATATTCTCTATCCTGATGAATTCGCGCGGCGCTGCGCGGAGCTGCGCAAAATCGGTGTATCGGTCGAAATCCTCGACGTACCGGCGATGAGAAAGCTTGGCATGAATACGCTGTTGGGCGTGGGGCAGGGAAGCGCCCACGAATCGCGGCTGGTGGTCATGCAGTGGAACGGCCGCCGCGGCACCAAGCCGGCAAAGCGCAGCGCTCCGCTCGCCTTTGTCGGCAAAGGCGTCTGTTTCGATTCGGGCGGCCTTTCCCTCAAACCCGCCGCTTCCATGATGGGCATGAAAGGCGACATGGCCGGTGCCGCGGCTGTCACCGGCGCGCTGCACACACTCGCGCTGCGCAAAGCCCGTGTCGACGTGGTGGGAGTCATCGGATTGGTCGAGAACATGCCCGGCGCCGCCGCCCAGCGGCCGAACGACATCGTCAAGACCATGTCCGGCCAGACCATCGAAATCCTCAATACCGACGCCGAAGGCCGGCTCGTCCTTGCCGACGCGCTCTGGTACACCCAGTCCCGCTTCGCGCCGCGTTTCATGGTCGATCTCGCGACCCTGACGGGCGCCATTCTGGTGGCGCTTGGCGGCGAACATGCCGGGCTGTTCTGCAACAATGATGAACTTGCGAAGGCGATCGTCAAAGCCGGAGCTGCCGAAGGCGAACCGGTCTGGCGGCTGCCGCTGGGCGATGCCTATGACCAGATGGTCAAATCGAAAATCGCCGATATGAAAAACATCGGCGGACCGCATGCCGGCTCGATCACCGCGGCGCAGATTTTGCAGCGCTTCGTCAACAAGGTCCCCTGGGCCCATCTCGACATTGCCGGTGTCGCCTGGCAGGACGGCGAACAGAAGCCGCTCGTCCCCTCATGGGGCACGGGCTGGGGCGTGCGTCTGATCAACCACCTCGTCGATCAGTACTCGGATTAAATGGAAATCCTGTTTTACTGCGTCGAACGCAAAACTATTGAAGATATCCTGCCCGGTCTGCTGGAACGGACCGTCGAGCGCGGCTGGCGTGCCGTCGTGCGCACTGATTCGGAAGAGCGAATGAATGCGCTCGACAATCATTTGTGGACTTATTCCGATCAGAGTTTTCTCGCCCATGGCACGCCGGAAACCGGCCATCCGTCGCAGCAGCCGGTCTACCTGACCACGGGCGAAGAAAATCCGAACAGTTCCTCGGTCCTCTTCCTTGCCGGCGGAGAAATGCCGCCGCATTGGGATGACGCGCGATTCGCGGGATATACGCGCGTGGTCGTGCTGTTCAATGGTCAGGATACGGAGCTTCTCGGCGCCGCGCGCGCATCCTGGCGCGAGGCAGAGGCTTGCGGTCATCAGCCGGCGTTCTGGCAACAGAATGCTGCGGGCAAATGGGAACAACAAAAGCCAGGATAGAAAATATTTCACGCGGAGACACCGGGGAAACCTGACCGCCGCTTCGGGGCCCCACGCGCGAATGAGAAATTGCCGAAGGCAATTTCCGCGCGTGGGATGCGGCCCACGGATTGGCCAAAATCTCGCTCCTCGTTTCTCACTCCTCGCTTCTCTAACGCCGCCGCGGCGCGGGTTTGCGGCTCTTGCGCCCGTGCGCAGTTTCGCGCCCGCCTTCTTCTTCCGCCAGTCCGAAGCGCAACCCGCCGGTGACCGGCGCCGCCTCTGCGAGCCGTACGCTGATTTCGTCGCCGAGTTTGTATGTCGTGCCGCTGCGCTCGCCGATCAGCGCGTGGCGCTTTTCGTCATGATTGAAGAATTCCATGCCCAATGACCGGATCGGCAGCAGCCCATCGGCTCCGGTTTCGCGCAAACGCACGAACAGGCCAAAACGCGTGACACCGGAAATCCGCCCGGTAAACACCGCGCCAACGCGATCCTGCATATACGCGGCCAGATAACGGTCGGTGGAATCGCGTTCGGCCGCCATCGCGCGCCGCTCGGTCATCGAAACGTGATCGGCAATTTCCGGGAGCCGCGCCGAATCGCCGTCACCAAGGCCGCCATCACCGAGCTTCAGTGCACGGATCAAACCGCGATGCACCACGAGATCGGCATAGCGCCGGATCGGCGAGGTGAAATGCGCATACCGTTGAAGGTTGAGGCCGAAATGGCCGATATTTTCCGCGGC
>JAGWSK010000091.1 GCA_028869355.1 Alphaproteobacteria bacterium
AACCACACAAAATTCATTGGCGATCTCGTCGCCGCCGGCGGTCAGGTTGCCGCCGCTTCAGACATCACCCAATCGCCGCCCGGTCTCGGACTGCTCCAGGAAATGTCGGTCATGCAGGACGACGCGCATATGGCGCCGATGAAGGTCCTGCAGGCGGCGACGAGCTGGAACGCGAAACATTTCCGCATCAACGACATCGGCAGCATCGAGGTTGGAAAGCTGGCGGACATGGACATCGTCAATGCCGATCCGTCGCAGGACATCAACAACATGAAAAAGCTCGACACGGTCATCAAGGATGGCAAGGTCATCGATCGCAACTACCATCCCTGGTTCCGGGGTGACATGTTCGCCGATTCCCATGATTCCTATGACCGTGACGTGGTCGATATTTCGTGGGAAACCGGACTGAAGGCGGCAACGGCAACCCGCGGACGTGGCCAGGCCCAGCCCAATCCGGCAGCAGCGGCAGGGGGGCCGAATGCAGCCGGACCCGCCGACGGCCGTCGCGGCGGCGGACTGGGCGCGGTCCCCGATCCGCAGCTTTCTCCAACGCCCGGACTCGAGACGATCTTTCCGCATACGGTCATTCAGGGTACGCCGGACACCACCTTCGCTCTCACGGGCATCAATTTCGTCAGGAAGTCCCAGGTGCTCGTGGACGGCGTTCCAGTGCCGACCAACGTGACCAGCCGGACACAGCTCAGCTTTGTCGTTGATGCGAACACGCTCAATAAGGCCGGAAAGCTCAGGATTCGGGTGAAAAATCCGGAACCCCTCAACAATCCCGAGTGGGGTCCGATCTCGAACAGGGCTTATGTGCTGGTGCCGTTCTCGTTCACGACCCATTGGTCGCAGAACAGGGACGTTGGCGATTTCCAGAAATAAACTCTGATCGTTGCGAAAATGGGCGGGCGTTTCAAAATGCGCCCGCCATTTTCATTTGACAACAACTCCCCTGACTTTCGAGATGTCCCGGTGCTTCTCGCCGCAAACATAATCGTCAATCCGTACTTCCGGATGTAGATCATAGACGAACCGGGTACTCCAGGGCCTGGCGAACATCTCCGGATCGTTAACGGTAATCACATCTTCCAGCCTGGTATCGCTCAGCTTCCGGACGCGCTCGACGGTTGTCATGGCATCGGAGTGCGGAGCACCTGTCGCATCGAGAAAGGTTTTGTCGTTGAACCCCGCGCTTTCGATCACCAGCGCATCATCCTCCCAATGCGCAACGGAATGGCCCGAGTAATAGGGCGCAACTTCCAGCTCGTGCGCGTTCGGCATTGGCTTGTCCATCGGAATGATCCGGATCACGTGATTCAATTCATAGACGATCGCGACCTGACCGGGCGTTTGGATGATCTGAAAGGGATAGGGATTGCCCAGCATGCGCGGCAGCCCATCGGGAACGCAAAGATGGCGGGCTTCGTCCCGCATCAATCCGTTTTTGAGCGCCGCCATGTTCATCGCATATGCCGCTTTGCCCTTCTCGTTGTAAGGAAGCTCGCCACCGCCCACGAGCTGGATTTTCGCGCTGTAGCTTTCGGTCCACCACACACCGGAAATATTCATGGCCGGTGTCGGCGCGGTGTAAATCGGCCCCGCGGATGGAACAGGAGCAGTATCTTCCTGCGCGCCACGGCCGCGCCCGCCGCCACGCTGGGCCTCAGCCGTGGACGTGATCAGAAGCACCACTGCCAGTGCCACGCCCACGCGAACTTTGATCATCGAAATCTCCACCGGGTCCCGGCACAGTCTTATCGGCCACAAACGGGATAATTCAAATCCCATGGCGAAACGCCAGAACAGTTGTCGTACTGTCCCGGGCTTTGACTTTGGCGGCCTTCCAATGACAGCCTGGCCCGTGCCAGCATTAATCCACGGTGCGGCGCCGGCCCTGAAAACATTAACGATTATGCGGCCAGGCTGGAATTTGATGGCGCAAAAAGTCATTCTGAAAATCCGCAGTTGATTTTGGGGGAGGTGTCATGATCGCGAGAACGCCGGTTCGACAGCAGCAGGGCAATCTGCCTGCGACGCCCAAACTCGCGGCAATTCTGATTCCCATCGGGGCCGCGCTGGCCCTGGGCGGTGCTGCCTTCGCCCAGGCGGTTGGCCAGCCACACGATATTTCCGGCATCTGGTGGAGCGTCAAATATAGTCCGAAACTCGAAATCATCGGCGGCGGAGATATTCCGTACAACGACAAAGGCAAGGAGCTTTACGCGAAGACTGTCGCCGGACTGAAAGACGGCTCAATCAAGGACGAGGCCCGTCATCTCTGCGTTCCCGACGGAATCCCGCGCATCCTCGGCAATCCCTATCCGTTCAAGATCATCCAAACGCCTGGTCAGACGACGATCGCCTATGAGCTAAACCGGGTGTTTCGTATCGTCCTGATGGATAAACCGCAGGAATCCGCTCACGATCTCGAAATTCTGCCCTATTACTCCGGGCATTCGGTTGGCCATTGGGACGGCGATACGCTGGTCATCGAAACCGCAGGGTTCAACGAAAAAACCTTCCTCGATGCGACCGGCGCGCCCCATTCCGACCAACTGACCACGGTTGAACGCCTGCGGAAAACCGGCAGGCAGCTGGAGGACACTGTTACGGTGACGGATCCCGAATTGCTTACCAAACCGTTCAGCGCGCGTTTCGTGTATGATCCGCATCCGGAACTGCGCCTGCAGGATTATGTCTGCGGCGAACCGCATCGCGACATCTCACAGGTGCCCGGCGTGACCGAAGCCCGCCGCGCCCGAACGCAGGGCTAAGAGGACCGCTCAGAAATCCGGTTTGTCGGTTTGCGGGATGAGCGGCGCCAAATCCGGTTCACGGGCATTTTCCGCGCAGACATATTCACGCAGCCGCGAACTGATCGGCAGATAATCCAGCGTCACCGACCACGGCTTCTTGAAAGCGCCGGGGTCTTCCAGCGTGAAGGTCTGGCGGAGGATTTTGCCGCCCTTGATCACGGCATCCGCGTCGAAACTGTCGTTCTTCGGACGCGGCGCCGTCGATTTCTCCCCGTCGCGCAGGTAGCGGTATGTCTCGACGACATGCAGCGCTTCGGTGTGCGGCGTCCCGTAATTGCCCATCGAGCCGGATTCCGGGTTGACCGCAATTCCAACCGTGTCCACCACCAGCGTGTCGCCTTCATAATGCCCGACCGAATCGCCGTACCAGCTCGGCTGGGCATGCTCTGGGTGCTGACGGTTCATGTAGATCGTGCGCATCTGGCTGGTGTCGCCGAACAGCATGGTCACTTCGGTTGGAGTCTGCAGGATCTGCAGCACACTGCCGCCAAAGACATACGGCACGCCTTCCGGATAGCAGATCGAATGGGCGGTGACGACGGTTTTCCCGGCGCGTGCCACCATGTTGTCCCGCTCCAGCGCCTCGATCACCCACGGCTTGAGATATTCGTTGTTGAATCCATCGGCGATCTGCCGGCCCTTCATGTACGGCTTTGGATAGTTATGCGCATCGCGCCCCCAAACCCCGGTCAGGTTGGGAGTGCCGCCGTCGGCGCGCGCCGGCGTCAGATCCGAGGTCAGTACGGCCACAGCCGCACCCGATGCCATTGTGGCGAGCAGTGCCCGTTGTGCCAGTCTACGCAGCGTGATCGGGTTCATTCGCGGTCTCCCTTTGCAGGCAGATGGGAACAATTCAGAAATCCGGCTTATCGGAAGCTGGTGTCGGGACTTCATTGGTGAACACCTTTCCGGCCACGGTGACTTTCCCGACGAAGCGGTTGTTCTCGGCGCAGACTTCTTCTTCCCAGTTCGGACGGCGCGCCGCAAATCGGGCGCGACCCGACCAGCTCGTGGTGAATGCACCGGGATCGTCCACCGTAAACCGCACTTCCATGGTCTTGCGGTCGGGCGAAATCTTGTACCGCTCCATGACATGAATCTGATCGGAATGGGGCGTGCCGAAACGATCAATCTGTGTGCGGTTATTCTGGCCGATGGTATCGACGACCAGCGTGTCCCCGTTCTCGTAATGCCCGACCGATTCGCCATACCAGGCATGGCCCGGACCGGGATGCTTCGAATGCGGCACATTCAGGTAAATGAACCGCGTCTGCTGATCGCGCGCGTTGATGATCGTCACCTGGGTCGGCGTTTGTAATATCTCCAATGCAGAGCCGCGCCGGTTCAGGATCATCGGCACACCCGATGGCACGCACATCCCTTCATCCTTCAGATGCGGGATACCGTCGATCTCTTCCTTCGCAATTGTCCCGATTTTCGCCAGCGTGTCCGGCTTGAGGATCGGATTATCGAGCGCCGGCACCCACTGCAGCGGACCGTCGCCGCCCTCGACATGGGGATGATTCGGATCGACCAGCAACGGGCCCGGGCCCGTGTCACCCGGAATGCGTTCGAAAGTTTCGACCAGATTACCGGTGCGCGCCCAGCCGCCGGAAAAATCCGGAATCCGTGTGTCTGCTGTGCCCTCGGGATCGGCGATCGCCGGAAACGAAGCCGCCGCAAATAGCACCCCGATCAAAGTCGCAGCTTTCTGCACTTGCTACCGCTCCAGTCCTTCAGTCGCCGCTTTTCGGCATCGGTTCCAGGCCGGTCTTGGTCCACGCCGCCCGGCCATCGGCGCTGGTGATGAAGCGGACGAATTCTTCCGCCTCTTTGGGATTCTGTGCACTGGTCAGAATGCCGACCGACTCATCGGTGTAACCGTTGACCGCAGATGGTACGGGGCCCGCGACGTCGACTTTCGCCCGGGCCTGCGCCATCAGTTCGGGCAGCGACCAGATGCTGAAATCGACTTTCCCTGCCTCCAGCGCCGAGGAGGCATCGGTGATGATCACCGTTTTTTTGGCGACCGCATCGACGACGCCAAGCTTCTCAAGGATCTGGTGCACAATGACGCCCGAATGATGCGCCGGATCGGGATCCTGCATGCCGACGGCCCTGGCGGCGAGCAGGGCGGCGCGCAGTTTTTCCGGCGTCGAAACATCGGGCTTGGGCGCGCCTTTGAGCACGGCTATTCCCATGCCGTCGCGTGCGAAATTGGCCACGCTGTCGCCGCGGATCAGCCCGGCCTTGACCTGATTGGCCATGTCGTCGCTGGTCATGACGATGACGTCCATCTGCTCACCGGCCTTGAGTTTGCGCGCAAACGCGCCACCGCCGGTATTTCCGGGTGTGTAGGACGCGGCGGTCCCGGTCTTTTTCGCGAAAGCTTCGGCAACCGCTTTGCCGCTGCCCTGGAAATGGCCACCACCGTACAGCCGCAACTCCGCCGCACCGGCAGAATGGGTAAATGACGCCGCGGCCAGCGCGACGAATCCGGCAGCAAGGTGCTTGCGCATGGCAATCTCCTTCGGTGGCCGGCAGATATTACCCGCTTCGGACTATCGCAAGCAAACAGCCCGCGCGCCTTTTGCAACGCGCAGCAGGCAAGTATGCACCGGGGTATGCTGCGCCAACCCGATACTTTATAAGTAGCTACCGCTTTTGAAGGAGGAATTCCTTGCGCCAGCTTCGCATCTCATTGCCGATCCTGACCTCGGCGCTGCTGTGCTCCGCGGCCGTGCAGGCCCAAACCACCACGTCGATGGGACCGGCAGCGCTGCAGGGAGTCGTAACCTCGACTCATGAAGGCGCAATGGAAGGCGTGCTGGTTAGCGCCAAACAGACCGGCTCGACGATCATGACCACGGTGGTCACGGATGAAAAAGGCCATTACGCATTTCCTGCGTCGCGCATGAGGCCGGGCCATTACGACATCACCATCCGCGCGGTCGGCTACAAGCTCCCGGCGGCCAAAGCGGTGGATGTTTCGTCGGGCAAAGCCACGCTGGCCGATCTCGCGCTGGCCCAGGTCACCGATGTGCACGAATTGGGCAGGCAACTGACCAATGCCGAATGGATGAACAGCATGCCGGGCAGGGGCGCCGGCTGCGTCAATTGCCACAGCATCCAGCGCATCGTGTACTCGACGCACACGGCGGACGAATTCGTCGACATCATTCAGCGCATGTCGCTGTATTCGAACGGCAGCACGCCGGATACGCCGCAGCCGATCGTGCCCGGTCCGCGGCAACTGCGGCAGGCCGCCGCGCGCGGCGATGTTGAGAATAACGGCCCGCGCGGCGCCGCGATCCGGCGCACCGCGGAATACCTTGCCGGCGTCAATCTCAGCAAGGGTCCGGTCTGGAGTTATCCGCTGCAGACCATGCCGCGTCCCAAAGGCCGCGAAACCCATGTGATCATCACCACCTATGATCTGCCACGGCCCGAAACCATGCCGCACGATGCGATCGTCACGCCGGATGGTCACGCCTGGTACGGCGATTTCGGGCATCAATACATTGGCGAACTCGATCCCGCGACCGGCAAGGTGAAGGAATATCAGTTCCCGATCGCCAAGCCGCGTGAACCAAAAGGCTTCCTTGAGATCGAAGCCGACCCGAATGGCAATGTCTGGGGAGCCGGTATGTATCAGGGCCTGATCGGCGAAGTGGAAGCCAAGACCGGCAAGGTCCATGTTTATGAGATCCCCAGGGAGTGGCAGTCCAACAGCACGCAGGAATCCATGGTCTCGCCGCAATATTCCAATGTGGACGGCAAGGTCTGGACCAACAACCAGGACGACCATTCGGTCCTGCGGCTCGATCTGAAGACCGGAAAATTCGAAAATCTCGGCGAAGCGAAAGATGCCGACGGCCAGACCATCAACGGCTATGGCATGCCGCCAGCCCAGAACAATGATCTTTATCTGCTGGAATTCCAGGGCGCCGAAATCGG
>JAGWSK010000092.1 GCA_028869355.1 Alphaproteobacteria bacterium
GCGGGCCGCATTTTGCGGCCGGTGGACCGCCTCCGGGATTCGGCGGTGGTGGTAGGCCGCATGGCGGCGGTGGCGGACCACCCCCGGGAGCCGGCGGCGGAGGAGAACCGCATGGCGGAGGTGGTGGACCGCCGGGCGGTGGCGGGGGTGGCGGGGGCGGCGGTCACGGCCACGGGCACGGGTGATAGTCACCCAATAAACAACGACGGCCCCGGAATGGGGCCGTCGGCGCTTTCGTGGGACGACATCGCTATAATTAAGCGCTGCCGGATTCGCCGTCAGCCATTCCTTCGGGGGGAAATCCGCCGTGACAAGTGAACTGATGTATCTTGTGTGGTCGGTGGCGTTGACATTCATCATTATGCTGATCGCCGTGATGGGCGCGATTGCGGACGTGGGCCTGCCGAAGCTTGCCGGAAACCGGGAAGACGTGCCGCGGTTTGGCGGTTGGGCGGGGCGCGCGACACGCGCGCATCTGAACATGCTGGAAAGCCTGGTGCTGTTCGCCATCCTTGTGCTGGTTGCGCAAGCCGCGAATATCCACAACGGCAACACACTGCTCGGCGCTGAGCTGTTTTTCTGGGGCCGTGTGGCGCATGCGATCGTCTATCTCGCGGGCATTCCGTGGCTGCGCACTTTGGCCTGGGCGGTATCGGTGGTTGGTCTGGTCATGCTGTTCATCGCGGTTATCTGAAGCCGTCATCACGCCGGATCGAAGCACGGGTGTGTACAGTCAATGCCGCGGATTGTGATCACGGACGACATTTCGATCGATGAGAGTGAGATCGCGGAGTCGTTCATTCTGTCGAGCGGGCCCGGCGGGCAGAACGTCAACAAGGTGGCGAGCGCGGTGCAGCTCCGGTTTGATGCGGCCGGTTCGCCATCGCTGCCGGATGAGGTGAAGCAACGGCTCTTGACGCTTGCGGGCAAGCGCGCCAGCCGTGATGGCGTATTGATGCTGGTGGCGCGGAGTTCGCGGCGGCAGGAGCGCAATCGTCAGGATGCGCGCGTGCGCCTGATCAATCTGATCCGGCAGGCGGCAGAGGCGCCCACGCCGCGTCGTGCGACGCGCCCAACACGGCGGTCGGTGGAGCGGCGGCTTGAGGAGAAGTCATTTCACTCACGAACAAAACGCGCCCGCGGCCCGGTCCGGGAGGAGGAGTGACCGGGACTCGCGGGCAAGTGAAAGTGGCATTTCCCTTTGGTGACACTCAAGACCCGCGCTTTCAGGCGGATGATGGAATTTAGCGCCAATCTCCTAACAACCGCTTAACCACGGATTGCCGCACGAAAATCTTCCCCCAGCCGCGATCAAATCCGTATAAAGATCATATGGCCGGATAGGTAACAAACTCGAAGAACGTGCGAAGGACGCGCTGGAATCGGAAAACAAAAAAAGTAAGCCGCGGACCAGAAGGGCACGTTCAGAGGCTTGACGAATTGATTGTGCCGTCCGGAACAGTCGGCAGGGAACAGCTTTTAGGGCGACATTCCCGATTGGCCAGGCGATGAACAAAAACCTCACCATCAAGATGGGCAACTGCAATCACCGGCGTATGCACCGGGGGGCGAGCAGGGGCGAAGCGTAACGCATTGTCCTGTATAGTGCCGGTGCTTCGTGCCGGGGAGATTGCGGGCAGTGCGGATGATGTTTCATCGGGCGAGTGCGTCGGCGGATGCCCCTTCCGTGCGCCATTCGCGCCTTAGGCGCGGCGGACACCTTCTGTCGTGCTCAGCGGGGGGCAGGGGAGCCATACTTTTGATTCTGCTCGCGGTGGCGGCGGGTTGCGGGCGGGAGCAGACGGCGAACGCTCCTGCACAGCAACAATCGCAGCCGTCACTGCTGCCGGGACAGGCGGCGCCGATCCGCAAGGTCGAACTCGCCATTCCGGCGGCATTCGATGAGGCGGGAATGTTCAACGAGGGACTTGCGCCGGTGCGGCAGGGCGCGAAATTCGGCTATATCGATAGCAAAGGCGACAGTGCGATTGTGCCGCAATTCGATTTTGGCGGGAAGTTTTCGCAAGGACTCGCCGCGGCCGGAATCGGTAGTCGCGAAGGCTATATCGATAAGCACGGTGAATTCGTGCTGTCGCCGCAATTCGAGATCGCCGATCTTTCGCCTTTCTCGGAAGGCCTCGCGGCGGTGCGCATCGGGCAATATATCGCCGGCAAATGGGGCTATATCGACAATAAAGGCAATGTGCTCATTCAGCCGCAATTTGATGCCGCGGGGCCGTTCTCCAGCGGTCTGGCGGTGGCCGCGATCGGCGGCAAATGGGGTTATATCGACCGCGGCGGCAACGTCGTGATCCCGCTGCAATATTCCTCAGCCGGATCATTCGTGGACGGATTGGCCCCGGTGCGCAGCGGCGATCTCGTCACCGGCAAGACCGGCTATATCGACAAGACCGGCAAAATGGTAATCGCGCCGCAATTCGACGGTGCGTTTTCGTTCGCCGATGGATTGGCCGCCGTGCGGGTCGGGACAAAATACGGCTTCATCGACACAACCGGGAAATTGGTGATCCCCGCACGATTCGATTTTGCCGATAGCTTTTCCGGGCCGTTGGCGGCGTTCCGCGACGGAAATGAGAGCAATGGCAAATGGGGTTACGTCGACCGTCAGGGCAGTATCGCGATCGATCCGCAATTCGATTTTGCCGACCAGTTTTCGAAGAGCGATGGCCTTGCCGCGGTGCGCATGGGCGACGAAAAGGACGGCAAGTGGGGTTATATCGCGCTACCCGCCGCCGCATCCCACGCGGGGAAATTGCCTTCGGCAATTCCTGATTCCCGCGTGGGGCCCTGAAGCGGCGCTTCGCGAAAGGCTCCGCGTCTTGTATTAGCGAGCTTTGATACAAGGCAGCGTTCCGAGAGGAACGCCCCGTTCCGGACGGCCATCCGGAACGGGGCGCCGGATGGCGAGTCAGGCCCAGCACGACGAGTAGGGGGATCGTGAACTGATCTGATGATTGCCTCCCGCGTTGTAACGCGTTACCAATCTTGGACCGATGGAGGAGAGCAGATGCCTGCGCCAGCCGAACGGATGAGAATGATGCGGGAACGCCGGCGACGCAGAGGGCTCCGCGAATTGCGCCTCGTTGTTCCAGATCCGCGCCTGCAGTCCGTGCGAAAGCGCGTTGCAGCAGAAGTCGTGCGCCTGGATCAGCGCAAGGAAGATGAAGCGCTGCGTTGGATTGAAGCGGTTTCGGAGTTCGACCGAAAAAACCGGCCGCGATGAAGCGTGGGGATGTGGTCACCGTGGCGGCGGCGGGCGACTACGGGAAGGTGCGCCCGGCTGTGGTCGTTCAAACTGATGCATTTCCCGAATCCCACAGCTCCGTGGTCGTCTGCCAACTGACATCCGATATTGTCAATGCACCGGATTTCCGGGTCATGGTCGAACCCAGCGACAAAAACGGCCTGCGCGCAATTTCCCAAATCATGGCCGACAAGCCGGTTACGGTGAGGCGCGGCCGCATTGGACGATCGATCGGGCGCCTCGATGATCGCGATCTCCAGCGCCTCAACATTGCATTGGCATTTGTGCTCGGTCTGGCAGACTAAAAACGTTTGAGATTCCTTTGCGACGATGTTGTCCCCCTCTTTACCGGCCTCCCCTCGGGGCGGGTAAAGCTGGTGTTTTGGGACGCGCCCGGATTTCACACGCGTTGTGCGGGCAAGGAGACATATCGTCGCGAAGGATTATGCGGGCGGGGTGTAGGGTTCGACCACCTGGTCGATGGCGCCGAAGATGGAGCGCCCCTGCGCGTCCAGCATTTCAATCCGTACACGGTCGCCGAATTTGAGGAACGGAGTTTTGGGCTCACCCTGATCGATGGTCTCGATCGCGCGGCGCTCGGCGATGCAGGATGAGCCCGCCGAACGATCATCATTGGCTACCGTGCCGGAACCGATGATCGTTCCGGCAATCAGCGGCCGGGTCATGGCGGCATGGGCGATCAGGCGCGGAAAATCGAACACCATGCCTTCGCGCGCATTCGGCCGGCCGAACAATTCGCCGTTCAAATGCGTCAGCAACGGCAGATCGACCGCGCCGCCGTTCCATGCGTCGCCCAATTCGCCGGGCGTGACGGCCACGGGGGAAAACGAGGTCCAGGTTTTGCTCTGGAAGAAACCGAAACCCTTGGCGAGTTCAGCCGGGATCAGATTGCGCAGCGAGACGTCGTTGGCGAGCATCAGCAGCCGGATCTGCGCGCCCGCCTGCTCCGCCGCAATCCCCATCGGCACGTCGCCGGTGACGGCGGCGATTTCCGATTCGAAATCCAGGCCCCAGGATTCATCCGCAACCGCGACTGGATCACAGGGACCGAGGAAATTCGCCGAGCCGCCCTGATAGATCAGGGGATCGGTCCAGAATGATGGCGGCAGGCTGGCGCCGCGGGCACGCCGCACCAGTTCGACATGCACGACATAGGCGCTGCCATCGGCCCATTGATAGGCGCGCGGCAGCGGTGCGGCGCAGGCGGATGGATCGAATGGGAAGGAATAGCTTAAATGATCGCTTTCGAGATCACGCGAGCAAGCTCGGAGGTCGGGTTCGGCTTCGGCCCAGGAATCGAGCGCCGCTTGCAGCGTCGCCCAGCGCGCGATCGGTGCGCCGCGGGTGAGATCGCGCGACACCACGATCAGCCGGCCATCACGGCCCCCTTTCAGCGAAGCGAGTTTCAACTTTTCCAGCTATCGCTATAGCCGGTCC
>JAGWSK010000093.1 GCA_028869355.1 Alphaproteobacteria bacterium
ATCAATGAAATCAGACGATTATGGGAATAATTGGGCGGTGGCTATGTTTCGGCCACGTCCTCGCGCACGCGCCGCCGGTCGCCGGTCGCGGGAAACTCCTTCGCCAGCAATTCTCCCGACGCGCGGACTGCCGCTACCAGGCCGTCAACCAAACGCCCCGCCTGCGCTTCGCGGCGGATGATCCCGACAAGTTCATGCCAGGTTTTTTCGTCTACCCGGGCGTGAATGCCATGATCCGCCACCACTTCGATGTGCCGTGGCCGCATGCTGACATAGAGCAGGATCGCCGTGCGGTTGCTATCGAGATGCACGCCGTGCGCCATCAATTGCGCCACCGCCGCACGATGGGCCGCATCATTTGCAATGCCCGCCGGGATCACGCGATAGCGAATCCGCGGGTGCGATAACACCGCCGAAATGACCAGGAACGCCAGCACCTGAAGTGACAGGATCACCGCCATCGAAAGGCCTGCGGCGAACCACAAAATCCACGGCAGGATCAACGCAACGGCGGCCGCCCACAGGAACGGCACCAGCCGGAAGTCGTCCGCCGAATGCGCCACCACAACATAGATTTCAGCCGCCGTTTTCTGTTCCGCGGCGCGAATTTCCCGCGACAGCCGTGCATGCTCTGCAGGCGTAATGGCGGGCGGATTCACCATCGCCCCGATGCTCCGCCGCCGCCAAAGGAACCACCCCCACCGGAAAAACCGCCGCCCGAAAATCCACCGCCGCCCCATCCCGGTGACGACCAGCCGCCACCCATCGGAATGATCCATGGCATGCCGCCACCATGGGTGCGGCGGCGTGGGCGGAAGGCCAGGAACAGCCACAGTCCAATAAAGATCAGCACCCAGATGAGCTGCGCGTAATCGGTGATGTTGGGCTGCGGATTTGTCTGTTCGGCAGCGCGGCGCTGGAAATCCGCCGAATCCCCGCCCAGCACCTGGATGATGTCATCTACGCCGCGGCTGATCCCGCCGGCGTAATCATTGGCGCGGAAGCGGGGCAGGATGGAATTTTCGATGATCAGGCGTGAAATGGCGTCGGTCAGGGTGCCTTCGAGACCGTAGCCGACCTCGATCCGGGCCCGGTGCTCATTGGGTGCGATGATCAGCAGCGCGCCATTGTTCTTGCCCTTCTGCCCGATTCCCCAGGCACGGCCGAGCTGATAGCCGTAATCCTCGATCTCAAGGCCCTGCAGTGTGGGCAGCGTGACCACGACCAGTTGATCGCCGGTCTTCTGCTCCAGCGCGGCGAGCTTTGCGTCTATGCTGGCCGTCGTGGCGGCATCGAGCAGGTGCGCGTTATCAACGACGCGTCCCGTGAGCGGCGGAAATTGCAGCCCCCCGGCCGCACTTGCACCCTCCGGCGCGAACGCGATTCCGAGCACAAACAGCAGTACGAACAAAGCGCGCGTGAACCATGTGATTTCACCTTCCCCCCTTGCCGCCGCCGCGCCGAAGTGGCGCTCTGGCGCGCCACGAAGGCGGGCTGGGGAAGGTGCCGGTCGCCTCGCGAAGCGAGGCCTTGGACCGGCGGAAGGGGGGTAATGCAAGTCCATCCCGAAATCTAAAACTGCACGTTGGGTGCGCGCTGATTCTCTTCGCCGGTGGCAAATGTCGCCATTGGCTTGGCGTTGTACACGCCCGCCCACAAGCGGCCCGGGAAGGTCTCGACCTCGGTGTTATAGGTCTGCACCGCCGCGATATAGTCGCGCCGGGCCACGGCAATACGGTTCTCGGTGCCTTCGAGCTGCGACTGCAACGCAAGGAAATTCTGGTTCGACTTCAGGTCGGGATAGTTTTCGCTGACCGCAAGTAATCGCCCGAGCGCGCCGGACAACTGCGCCTGCGCATTCTGAAAACGCTGCAGGGCTTCCGGATTGGTCAGGTCATTGGCATTGACCTGCACCGATGTGGCTTTGGCGCGCGCCTCGGTGACATCGATCAGGACCTTCTGTTCCTGCTGCGCATAGCCTTTGACGGTATTGACCAGATTGGGAATCAGGTCGGCGCGGCGCAGATACTGGTTCTGGACTTCGGCCCAGGCCGCTTTGGCCTGCTCTTGCTCAGTGGGGATTGTGTTCACGCCACAGCCCGTCACAAACAGGCTCAGGCACAAAATACCCGCAGCGCGAATCAGATATTTCCTCATTGCCGCCCTCGACCGAGAACCGGCATCACTCGACGCCGGCGACGATCCTCATATCGCGTTCGACTCCGTCTTTGCCAAGGGCCGCAAGTGCTTGTTTATAGGCTGGACTGTCATAAGCGGCTTTTGCGGCTTCCACGCTCGGGAACTCGATGATCACCGTGCGCTGCACCAGCCCGTGCTCCAT
>JAGWSK010000094.1 GCA_028869355.1 Alphaproteobacteria bacterium
ACGCGAGCGCAACAAGTACTACGACTGCCTGGAGGAGGCACAGAAAGGGGACCTCGACATTACGGCGCAGCTGGAATGGTTTCTGGGCTGCCTCGATCGTGCATTCGCCGGCGCCGAAGAGATTCTCGGCGACGTGCTGAGCAAGGCAAAGTTCTGGGAGCAGCATGCCGGCATTGCGCTGAACGAACGGCAGCGCAACGTCATCAACCGTCTGCTCGATGGGTTCGAAGGCAAGCTGACATCATCGAAGTGGGCCAAGCTCACAAAGTCGTCGCAGGCGACAGCCGGACGCGACATCGTTGATCTCGAAGCCAAAGGCATACTGAGGCGGGATGCCGCCGGCGGGCGCAGCACGTCATACTCGCTCGTGACGGAGGCATGAGCCCATCGCGAGCTGAGGGCCAATCAAGACGCCAGTGTCGCAAGAGCCAAATGGATCGCCGGGCTATGCCGCCTTCGGCGACCGGCGCTTTGGCTTCCGGTGGGGAAGGGCACGCGCCAGGATCCGGTTGATTCGCGACTGCCAGCCTTCCCCGGTCGCTTTGTAAGCCGCGATCACCTTCGGATCGAGCCTTAGCGAAACCCGCTGTTTCGGATGCGCGAGCTTCGGTCGGCCGCGGACGCGCGTCATGGCCTCGGCCACGTCAGGCATTTCTACCTGAAGAGATTTTGCAGCAGCAAAGTCGGCGTCCGTCATTTCCGGAATGTCGTCGTCCGGAATGATCCGCTTGCCGTGTTTGCTTGTCATAGCGCTTGACCTCTTTCCTATTCGCCTTGCGGAAACTGATGATCCGCACCTTGCCGCCGCGTCTACAGAATGCCACCAGGTGGAGTCGGTGCTTCCACAGGGCGAATGCCCAATACCTTGGCTCCGCGTATGAGAAGCGGGTATCCTCGATATAGGTTGCGTTGTCCCAATCGAGATGTTTGACATCGGCAAAATCCAGACCGTGCTTCTTGATGTTAGCGCGCCGCTTCTCGTCATCCCATTCCAATTCAAGCATTTTACGTAGGACTAAAAATGGTTGACTTCAAGGCCATAATGGTCAGGTTGAACCAGCTAATGCACTTCCAGACATACATGAAAAATTCTCGGCTGGATCGCCGCCGAATTCTCGAAGGCGCCAGGGAATCTGGCCGACGGAAGGCGACAAGCGGCCCAAATGCTGCCCGAAGCCAGGACTTTTCTGTACGGCGATTGTCTGCCAAAGCGGTAGCGGTTGATACTTCTGCATCGAGGGCCATCGTTTTGGATGAGCCCGAGGTAGCGGCCTGCGCTCTGTTCAAGGCGCGACCAAATGGGCAGCCGAGGCCATGCGCGTTGCCGACAAGATCGGCACTGTGGAGCCCGGAAAAATCGCCGACATCATCGTGGTCGATGCCGATCCGCTCGCCGACATCGCCAATCTCAGGAAGATCAGCGCCGTCGTGTTCGACGGCAAGCAGGTCGAACTCGGGTACCACAGCTGGTTTTCAACGCCGTTCCTCGGCGGAGGCAGCGATCGCTCGGTGGTCGATGATGTACCGTGGACGCGGTCGCTGAAGCAGGCAACATTCCGCCAGCGCAATGGCGGAGGCGGCAATGGGCAACTTCCTAATCCGACCGAGAGCCCGCAGCCCGCGATTGAATCGATTCTTCCGGTGATGATTGCGCAGGGCAGTCCGGCGACCAACCTGACCCTGAAGGGATTCAATTTTACCCGCAAATCGCGGGTGCTCGTCGATGGTCAATCAGTGCCTTACCGGGTGATTTCACCCACGGAATTGCAGGTGACGCTCGACGACAACCTGCTCAAAAAAGCCGGACGTTTCGACGTGCAGATCGTCAATCCGGAGCCGCTGGAAAATCCGCATTGGGGCAATGGCGCGTCGAACAGGGCGCATTTGCTCGTGACCTTTGGCTTCACGCGTATCCGCACCGCCGGCGCGAAGTAAAGGCCGGCGCGGGGGTCATTGCGGCGAGCGATTGTCAGGCTATCCGAACGCCAGCATGCCGGCACGGCGTTGCGCTCATTTATGGGGAACCGGCGCGCACAACCTTGCCCGGCGCCATGACGTAACCGTCAATATTCGCCAGCATTTCCTGCCTGAATGCATTTTGAAATGCCGAGATGGCGGCATTGCTTGCATTGGGATGTTCCCGGCGAATTTGGGCGACGACCAGCAAGTTCATCATCTTGATGAGATTCAGCGCGCCTTTGGAGTTTGACGTCCGGACGAGATTCACGGCGGCGGCAAATTGGGGGTCCATCTGCGCAGGCGCCTGGGCGCTCGCAGAAACCGTCGTCAGCGCGAACAATGCTGCCAAGGGCGTGATCAAACACCGCATGAGTCGTCTCCCACCAGAGCAACCGTATCGCGAACGATATGCGTTCGGGGATTAACAAAACGTTGTCGGTGGTTTTTGATTCAACTGATGGATTCGACAAAAGCGCATTTGCGCGTGGACATTTGTCGTCGCGCGTATCGCACTGGCGGACGCGACAGGATTGATGCGCATTTGATGAAACTGCAATCGCGCGGAGTAAGGCGTTTCGAGACAAGTTTGGATTACAGTTCGCAAAACTCCAATTGTGCCGGCTGACACTTTATTCAGTCATTAACCAGTTCATTGTTGATTAGAAGCTGCCATTGGAGCCCAATGCCCCATATGACAAAACATGTCCACATGAAGCCGGCCGACGCCGGCGGAGAAAGACGGACCTCACTGTGGCCGCTGATTATCACGGGCTACGCGGTTGTGGTGACGTTGTCATGGATGGACCCGGATGGCGGCACCAACACGGCTTCGGAATTCCTGCACGGGATGCACTTGGTTGCACAGCAATGGTTGGATACCATCCGGGAGAATCTGCACCAGCTCTGAGCCACGCCGGCTGAGATAATACCTCAATTTACAACTGCTTCAGCGCTTCGTCCGCCGCTGCCATCAACGCCCGCGCCTTATTGACCGTTTCCTGGAATTCGGATTCCGGATCGGAATCCGCGACCACTCCGCCGCCGGCCTGCACATACATCATCCCATCCTTCACCACCGCGGTGCGGAGCACGATGCAGGTGTCCATCGAGCCATTGGCCGCGAAATAACCAACGGCGCCGGCATAAATCCCGCGCTTTTCCCGTTCAAGTTCGTCAATGATTTCCATGGCCCGGATTTTTGGCGCGCCGGACAATGTCCCGGCGGGAAATCCGGCAATCAGTGCGTCGACCGCGTCGAGTTCCGGCCGGATGATGCCCTCGACGTTTGAGACCAGATGCATCACGTGCGAGTAGCGTTCGATGAAGAACTGATCCGTGACTTTTACCGTCCCGGTTCTCGCAACCCTGCCAACATCGTTCCGGCCGAGGTCCAGCAACATCAGGTGTTCGGCGCGTTCTTTGGGATCGCCCATGAGCTCCTCGGCCAATCCGTGGTCTTCGTCGCGTGTCTTTCCGCGCGGCCGGGTGCCGGCAATCGGCCGGATTGTCACGACGCCATCGCGCAAGCGGACGAGAATTTCGGGGCTCGAACCGACGACAGCGAATCCGGGAAAATCGAGGAAATAGAGAAATGGCGACGGATTGAGCCGCCGCAGCGCGCGATACAATGAGAACGGCGGCAAGGGAAATTCACGGCGGAATCTCTGGCTCGGAACAACCTGAAAAATGTCGCCGGCGACGATGTATTCTTTGGCCCTTCGCACAATCCGCAGATATTCATCGTGGGCTGTGTTCGATTGAATTGATTCGAAACCGTGATTGGGCCGAACCGGCAATGGAGGTTCAACCGGAGGCCCTGCGAATCGGGCAGCAATATCGTGCAGTCGAGCTACGGCGGCATCATAAGCCTGCCGCGCTTCGGTTTTTTGATCCGGCCATACCGGCGTGACGACGATGATCTCGTCCCGGATGTTGTCAAAAATCGCTATAACGGTTGGCCGCAACAATATTGATTCCGGAAGGTTCAGCGGATCGGGCGGCGGGTCAAGCAGCTTTTCGATGTACCGCACCATGTCATAGCCGAGATAGCCAAACAGGCCGCCGGCCATTGGCGGCAATTCCGCCGGCAGATCGATGCGCGATTGCTCCACGATCCGTTTCAGCGAGGCGATCGGCTCGTCGCCGTCCTGGACGAAATTATCCGCATCCAGTGCATTGCGATTGATTTCCGCGCGGCCGTTGCGGCACCGCCAGATCAGGTCGGGCTTCAAACCGATGATCGAATAGCGGCCCCGGTTCTCACCGCCCTGGACGCTTTCGAACAGGAATGTGTTGACCGCGTTTGCCGCGAGTTTCAGGAAGGCGGATACCGGCGTGTCAAGATCGGCGATCAGCCGCAAATGCAATGTCTGCGCCCGGCCAGCTTCGTAAATGGAAGCAAAGGCCAGGTAACCGGGTGATATTTCCATGCTCTACTGCTGTGTAGCGTGGTCGAACGTGGCCTGGTGAATATTCACCCCCGCCCTGAGCCGTGCCGCAGCCGCGACCGAATCGACCAGTCCTTCACCCAATTGCTGCGCGGCAGCTTTACGGAAATTTGTGTATTCCGCAGCTGTGACGTCCGGCTGGGGCGTGTTTGCCGAAACCACTTTGGCAATCACCATGGCATCGCCTTTGCCTGCGGCACCGCTCACCACCGAACCCGGCGGCACCGCGAAAATCTGCTCCATCAGGTCCATCGAGAACACGTCGCTGGTGGCGCCCCGTTTGAGCGGCATACTGGTCACCGGCGCATGGCCGGCAGCCTTCCCGGCTTCGTCGAGACTGCCGGCTTTGCGCGCATCTGCGACAAACTGCTGACTCTTGGTCTGCAGCAGCTTGCCGCGTTGTTCCTTCAGCCATTCCTCCTTGACCACTTCGCGGACGGAATCCAGAGGCTTCACCGCCGGTGGGCTGACCTTGACCACCCTAATCGCAAAATTATTTCCGCTTTCGTCCTGGAACAGATCGCTTTCTTCGCCGCCTTCCGTGCGGAAGGCCTGATCGAGAAATTGCATCGACTTTGGGATATCGGCCTGCGTGTTCTCGGGTGTCATGCCCTGCCGATCGACAGCCGGAACGTGGTGCACGGTGAGGCTCTGTTTGGCTGCCGCCTGGTCCAGCGACGCCCCGCCGCCGCGCGCGTCTTCAAATGCATTGGCGAGATCGGCCACCTTGCCGGCCGCGCGGCCTTTGATCAGATCGGCTTTGATCGCGTCTTTGACCTCATCGAAGCTCTTGTTCTCGCCCGGGATGATTTTTGCCGCACGCAGGATCACCCAGCCAAACGGACCCTGAACCGGCGGCGTCACACCACCTTCGGGAACCGCAAAGACTGCCTTCGACAGCGTTGGATCCAGGCCGGCAGCACCGGCGGCGAAGGTTCCAAGCGTAAGGTCCTGGTCCTTCAAACCGCGCTGATGCGCGACATTCAGGAAATCCATCCCATTCATGATTTTTGCCGCGGCGGCGTCCGCTGCTGCCTTGTCGGGAAACGACAATTGCTGCACTTCGCGCTGTTCGGGTTTCTGATAATCGGACCGATGGGAATCATACTGCGCTTTCAGATCGGCGTCCGAAATCTGGATTTCGCTGGCCACCTGATCGGGGCCGATTTCAATGTAATCCAGGCTGCGATATTCCGGCGAACTGAACTGCTGTGCGTGGGCCTTGTGATACGCGACCAGATCGGCCTCGCTTGGCTCCGGCACATTGCCGGCTTCCTGCGGCGTGAGCGCGATATACTGAACCGTCCGGGTCTGGTTGGTGTAGTCGTAGAGAATCCGCGTCAATCCGGGCGGCGCCGCGATCCCGTCGACAAGCGCATCGAGCAATTGTTCGCGCGCGATGTCCTTGCCGGTGACATTAATGAAGCCTTGTTCGCTCAGTCCGTTGTCCTGCAGCGCGCGTGCGAGGAGATTGGGATCGAAGGCGCCATCGGCGCCGCGGAAGTTGGGATTGGACTGTATTTGCGCGACAATGGTGTTTTGCGACACGGTCAATCCCAGCCGGTTTGCTTCGTTATCCAGCGCCGTGCTGTTGATCATCTGATCGAGCACACTGCGGTCCAGCCCAATGGCCTTGGCCTGCTCCAATGTGATTTGATTCTGCGTCTGCTGCGACAGTGCCCGAAGCTGATTCTGCAGTTGCTGGCTGAATTCCTGCTGCGAGATATCCGTCCCACCGACGCTCGCGACCGTGGTGTCGCCGCCGCCGCGGAAGATGTCGGCAACCCCCCATAGGGCAAAGGCGAGAACGAGTACCCCGATAATGACGGAGGCGACCCAGGATTTGGAGGCAGCGCGAAGTTGCTGGAGCATAGGCTTAACCGTTGGGAGGAACCGCGAATCATAAGTTGCATGCAAGATTGCGGCAAGTGCTGCTCAAATGGTGCCCAAATAATTGAATTCGAGCCTCGAAAGCACAATTTGGGTTCCATTGGCGCGATTTATCGCGGGCATGTGTACTTGCAGCGCAAAGGCTGGTCCAATAGATTGAATGACTCTTTGCCGCATTATGAGGACCTGAATGGCACGCGTCACCGTCGAAGATTGTGTGGACAAGATCCCGAACCGTTTCGATCTCGTCCTGATGGCAGCCTATCGCGGCCGCCAGCTCTCCGGAGGTGCCGATCCTCTGGTCGACCGCGACCGGGACAAGAATCCGGTCGTGGCATTGCGCGAGATCGCCGGCAAGGAGCTTGAGCCCGAAGAGCTCAAGGAAGAATTCATCAAAAGCCTGCAGCGCCATGCCGAGGTCGATGAGCCGGAGACATTGCCGCCGATCG
>JAGWSK010000095.1 GCA_028869355.1 Alphaproteobacteria bacterium
CCGAACCCGATGCCGGTTCGGAATCGACGCGCCTTTCCACCCGCGCCGTTCGCCGCGGCGACCGCTATATCGTCAACGGGCAGAAGATCTTTATCTCACGCGCCAAACAGTCCGATCTGATGCTTCTGCTCGCGCGTACGACTCCTTATGACGAGCTGAAAAACAAAACCGAAGGGCTTTCGGTCTTCCTGATCGACATGCGCAATATCGTCGGCAAACTGGACATCAAGCCGCTCGAAATGATGTTCAATCACCACACCAACATCCTGTTCTTTGAGGATGTCGAGATTCCCGCCGACAGTCTGATCGGGGAAGAAGGCAAAGGCTTTCGCTACATCATCGATGGCTGGAATGCGGAGCGCATCCTGGTTGCTTCGGAAGCCATCGGCGACGGGCGCTGGTTTGTCGAACGCGCGTCTAAATATGCCACTGAGCGAGTCGTGTTCGGGAAACCGATCGGCGCCAATCAGGGCGTGCAGTTTCCGATTGCGCGCAGCTATGCCCATGTCGAAGCGGCGGCGCAGATGCGCGATAGCGCGGCGGCAAAATTCGACCGCGGCGAAAAATGCGGCGCCGAAGCCAATATGGCCAAGCTGCTCGCCAGCGAAGCCGCGTGGGAAGCAGCCAATGCCTGTCTCGATACCCATGGCGGCTATGGCTTCGCGCGCGAATATGACGTCGAGCGGAAATTTCGCGAAACCCGGCTCTATATGACCGCGCCGATCAACAACAACCTGGTTCTGGCCTTTATCGGTCAGAACGTCCTTGGCATGCCAAAGTCCTATTAGGCTCACTTTACGAGGCAGCAGCATGACTGCACGCGGCAAACTTCTTCGTTCGTGGATGTTTGTTCCCGGCGACCGGCAGAGGATGATCGACAAGGCGCTGTCGCTGCATGTCGATGCCATCATGATGGACATCGAGGACGGGGTTGCGCCGTCCGCGAAACAGCCTGCCCGGGAGCAAATCGGTGCGTCGCTCGATCAGGTGGCCCAGCAGTTGAAGAGCCGCCCGGATCATCGCACGCCGGCGCGTTTCGTACGCGTCAATGCCGTCGGCTCCGAGCGCTTTATCGAAGATATCACGGCGGTCGTCCGGCCGGGGCTGGAAGGCCTGGTGATTCCGAAGGTCGATAGCATTGCGCAAATCCGGATTGTCGAGGACGAATTGGGCCGCGCCGAAGTCGCACACCATATTCCCGGCGGATCGCTCGAATTGCTGGTTGCAATCGAATCCCCGGTTGGTTTGTTCAACGCCTACCCGATTGCATCCTGTTCGCCGCGCGTTGCCGGACTGATGTTCGGCGCCGAAGATTTCACCCGCGAGATGAATCTGCCGGTGCGGCGTGACGCGGAAGCTGTGGACATGATCTACGCGCGTTCCGCAATCGCCACTGCTGCTGCGGCGGCGCATGTGCAGGCGGTGGATGGTGTCTGGGTTGACTTGAACGATCCGGAAGGCCTGAAGCGCTTTGCGCGTCAGGCCCGGCGGCTCGGCATGAGCGGGATTTCGATCATCCATCCAAGCCAGATCGACGAAGCGAATGCGGCGTTCACGCCCTCTGCCGAAGACATCGCCTATGCCCGGGAAGTGTTGGCCGCGTTTGACACCGCGCGCGCACGCGGTGAAGGGGCCATCGCGTTCCGGGGGCAATTGCTGGATTTTCCCATTGTGGACCGCGCGCGCCAAACGATTGAACTGGCGGAGTCGCTCGGCGTGACGCACTGAATGGAGAGACCAATGGCCGTCAAACCGGGATGGGAAGGCCGCTTCTTCGAAGATTTCGAGGTCGGCGATGTTTATCGCTGCCGTCTCGGGCGAACCGTCACCGAGGCGGACAATATCTGGTTCACGCTGCTGACCAACAACACCAACCAGATTCACTTCAACAACGAGTTTGGGAAAAAGACCGAATTCGGCAAATGCCTGATCAACAGCGCGCTGACGCTGGCCATCGTCGCGGGCATGGGCGTCGCCGATGTCAGCGAGAACGGGTTTGCGCTTGGCTGGGACGGAATCAAATTGCCCAATCCGCTGTTTGCCGGCGATACGCTCTATTCTGAATCCGAGGTGCTGGAAAAGCGCGAGTCAAAATCAAAACCGCAGTGGGGAATCATCAAGGTGCGGACGCGCGGGATTCAGCAGAACGGC
Source organism: Alphaproteobacteria bacterium (assembly GCA_028869355.1). Taxonomy (GTDB): domain Bacteria; phylum Pseudomonadota; class Alphaproteobacteria; order Micropepsales; family Micropepsaceae; genus CAIYRG01. The sequence goes on from JAGWSK010000095.1 coordinate 2,152, forward strand.
AAGGTCGTGATCGACTATGTGCGCAGTGTCATGGTGTGGAAAAAGGCTCACGCTCCGCACCGCGACATTTTCCCGGAAGTGAAATCGTGACCGCTCCCAAGTCCCCGCGCCGCGCGCTTGACGGCGTACGCGTGCTTGCGCTGGAAACATCACTCGCCGGCCCGCACGCGACCAAAATTCTCGCCGACATGGGCGCAGAAGTGATCAAGCTCGAACGCCCCGGCACCGGCGACGTCATCCGCGGCTGGGACACCGCCGTCCACGGACTGTCATCCGGCATTGTCTGGATCGGACCGAACAAGAAGAGCTTCGCGATTGATGTGAAGAAGCCGCAGGCGAAGGAAATCCTGCGGCGGCTGGCGTTGAAAATGGATGTGGTGCTGGAAAATTTCGC
>JAGWSK010000096.1 GCA_028869355.1 Alphaproteobacteria bacterium
GCCTTGAGCACGGATCGCCAGCGCTGGGCCATCTCGCGCGCTGTAGCGAGCGAAACGCTCTCACAGTCCCCTAGCCCCATCTCGCGGCCCGCGGGATATCGTTTGCCGTTTGCGCTCTCTCTCCACCCGGACGCATACCGGAATAGCCACGACGCCCACGCAGCCTGATCTTTGGACGCCGCGCGCTTCACGGACAGGTACAGGCCGCCGCCGTCGCCATGCGTGCCGGACTTTTTCAGCTTCTGCTTGACCCGCTGGGGTGTGAGTTTGTGGAGGGTTCTTGCCATGTGGGTACGTCTCTACAAACCTACCCACAAACGATAGCAGCATAACCGGGAATGTGAAAGAACAATCGCTCACCTACGGGAATGATAAGTCCCGTCATGATCGGCCTAATTTGCTTGTCTGTTGGAACGTCAGGTCACGTCAGAGAATGACCGGGAATGATATGTCCGGGGATCCTCATTCCGCCGCCAGCTTTTCGCGCTGCTGTGCGGCGCGCCACACCGCATATGGAGTCGCCGGCATGTCGATATCCTCATGCCCGAGCGCGTTGGTGATGGCATTGATCAGCGCGGCAGGTGCTGCAATCGCGCCCGCTTCGCCGCAGCCTTTGACGCCCAATGGATTGGACGGGCAGGGGGTGTTGGTGATGCCGACGTCGAATGACGGCAGATCGCCGGCGCGCGGCATGCAATAATCCATGAAGCTCGCCGTCAGCAGTTGTCCGTTGTCGTCGTAAACGGTGTGTTCCAGCATGGCCTGTCCGACGCCCTGCGCGACGCCGCCATGCACCTGGCCTTCGACGATCATCGGATTGATCAGGTTTCCGAAATCATCGACTGCGGTCCAGCGCTCGATTTTGGTTTTGCCGGTTTCGGGATCGATCTCGACTTCGGCGATGTGAACTCCGGACGGGAACGTGAAATTGGGCGGATCGTAAAACGCGCTTTCCTTCAATCCGGGTTCGATTTCGGTTGGGTCGAATTTGTGCGCGACATAGGCCTGCAGCGCGACCTCGCCGAATTTCATCGTGCGGTTGGTGCCGCGCGCGGAAAATATGCCATCGGCGAATTCGATGCTGTCTTCCGGCGCCTCCATGCAGCGCGCCGCGACTTTGGTTGCCTTCGCGATGACTTTGTCCACCGCCCGGTAAACCGCCGACGCACCCACTGGCCCCGAACGCGAGCCATAAGTGCCCATCCCCATTTGCACCTTGTCGGTGTCGCCATGAATGACGGAGACCTGTTCGATCGGAATGCCCAGACGTCCGGATACAACCTGGGCAAAGGTGGTCTCGTGTCCCTGTCCGTGCGCATGCGACCCGGTCAGCACTTCGACCGTGCCGGTGGCATTGACGCGGATTTCCGCCGACTCCCAGCCGCCGACGCCGGCTCCGATTGCGCCCACGGCTCTCGACGGTGCGATGCCGCAGGCCTCGATATAGGCGGAAAACCCGATGCCGCGGAGCCTGCCTTTCGCTGCGCTCGCCTTTTTGCGCGCGGCAAAACCCGGATAATCGGCATTTTCGACCGCAAGTTTCATGCAGGCCGGATAGTCGCCGGCGTCATACGCGAAAATCACCGGCGTCTGGTGCGGGAATTTGTCGATGAAATTCCGCATGCGGAATTCTGCGGGATCGATTCCCATTTCGCGCGCCGCCACTTCGACCAGCCGCTCGATGACAAAGGCCGCTTCCGGCCGGCCGGCGCCGCGATAGGCGTCCACCGGCGTGGTGTTGGTATAGACGGCATCCACTTCGCAATAGATCGCCGGAATATCGTATTGGCCCGACAGCAGCGGCGCATACAGATAAGTCGGCACTGCCGAGGAGAAAGTCGAAAGATAGGCGCCGAGATTGGCTTTCGTGCGCACATGCAGCGCGAGAATTTTGCCGTCCGCGTCCATCGCCGCCTCGGCGATCGTGAGGTGGTCGCGGCCGTGTGCGTCGGCGAGGAAGGATTCGTTGCGGTCCGACACCCATTTGACCGGCCGTCCGGTTTTGCGCGCCGCCCAGGTGCAGACCACCTCCTCGGCATAGATGAAAATCTTTGAGCCGAATCCGCCGCCGACATCTGGGGCAATGACACGCAGCCGGTTCTCCGGCGCAATGCCGATGAAGGCCGACAGAACCAGCCGCGTGACATGCGGATTCTGACTGGTGGTGTGAAGCGTATAGCTGTCGGTGCCCGCGTCATATTCGGCCAGCGCTGCGCGCGGTTCGATGGCGTTGGGAACGAGGCGATTGTTGACGAATTCCAGGCGGGTGCGGTGCGCGGCACGGGCGAATGCCGCATCGACGGCAGCTTTGTCGCCAAGGTGCCACTGATAGACCGTGTTGTTGGGCGCCTCGTCATGCAGTTGCGGCTGGCTTTTGCTCTGCGCGTCCGCGAGCCGCACGACAGCCGGCAGCGGCTCGTAATCGATTTCCACCAGCTCGGCCGCGTCGCGCGCCTGATTTTTCGTTTCGGCAATCACGACCGCGACATGATCGCCGACATAGCGCACCCGTTCGGTTGCAAGCACCGGATGCACGCCCGCTTTCATCGGCGAGCCGTCCTTGGAATGAATCATCCAACCGCAGATCAGATTTCCGATTTTGTCGGCACTCACGTCAGCACCGGTGAACACGCCCACCACGCCGGGTGCCCGGCTCGCGGCGCGAATGTCGATGCCGCGGATTTTCGCATGGGCGTGCGGCGAACGCACAAAAACCGCCCAGACCTGGCCTGAGCGATTGATGTCATCGGTGTAGCGGCCGGTGCCCGTGATGAAACGGATGTCTTCGCGCCGCTTGACGGATTTGCCGATTCCCGTGTCGCTCATTTTCGTCTCTCTCGCTTGTTCTTTTCGGCTGAGATAATCAGAAGCGAGGAGCGAGAAGTGAGGAGCGAGACTTTGGCCGTTGCCGGCGGCCGCATCCCGCGCGGGGCCCTGAAGCGGCGCTCCGCCGCTCTCGCTCCTCGTTACTCGCTCCTCGTTGCTCGCTCCTCACTTACTCCGCCGCCTGACGGTCGCTCGCACCCATGGCCCACGCACCGGCAGCAATAGC
>JAGWSK010000097.1 GCA_028869355.1 Alphaproteobacteria bacterium
GCCGGCCATGGATTGCTCAATTTCGATGTCCGACACGAGGCTGCTGAGACCGTCGCTGCACAGCAGGAAAGTATCGCCGCTGTCCACCTCATCCACAATTGCATCAAGCTGCAAAACCGGAGATGCCCCGACAGCACGCGTTAAAACGCTGCGCCGCGGGTGCACAGCGGCCTGTTCATCGCTGATGAGACCCGCCTCGACCATTTCCTGCACCTCGGAATGATCCGTTGTCATGCGATACAGTTCGCCGTTCCGGCGGAGATAGACACGGCTGTCGCCCACCCACAAAATCGCGAATTTCCGGCCGCAGCAATGCAGTATCGCAACCGTACTCCCCATGACTGAGCCAACCCGCTTCGACTCGGCAACGATCGCTTCGTTCGCCTCATGGACGGCAGCATCAATGCGGGAAAAATTGAGGCCGAAATCATCCGTGAGCTCAAGCCCCGCCAATGATTGTCTGATTCTGTCCGACGCCCATGCTCCCGCGTGGTGACCGCCCATGCCGTCCGCCACGATCCAGAGATGCGCATCATCACGCACAAGCATCGAATCTTCGTTCGCGGAGCGCTTGCGCCCGGTGTCTGTGACTCCTGAAGTTCGAAACTGGAGATCTGTCATGCCGGCTGCGCCGCTTCGCTGGTGCCGGTGAGCACCGGGATCACTTCCACGGACCATCCCCACAGGGCGCAGTCGCCATCGAGCAGAGCAGCACACTGGGCGCCATCCGGCAAATTTGCCGCGCGAAACGCAAACGGAGGGACATGTTGCGAACCCAGCGTTTCCCACAGACCGACTGTTACATCTTCGTCAGCGGGAGCAGGCGGGTCCAAAGTCTCAAGCCGTGCGGTGAGAGATGCTGGATCGAAGCCGTCTTCCAATGTGTCGAGCGACAGCGCCTCGGCACGGTCAAACCATTGATCCCGCAGGTCTGCCGTTGCCGATGTCATCAGCACCGCAATCGTAAGAGGGAAATAGCGTCCGACTTTGTCCACGCTCGGCATTAAAACGCCCGCGACAGCGCTCTGCCCTGCATGGCCTGCAGGAAAGGAAAAACGCCAGATTGGCGCCTGCAGATAAATATCCAGCCATTGCGAACCCAGCGCCTCGCGGCTGCCGGCCATCAGCCGCCGCAGAAAAGCATCCCACGGATCCACAAATTCACGCGGCAGAGTTCTCGTGACAAAGTCGCCCAGCTGCGGAATTTTGCCGAAGCACCCGGCCCCGCGAGTCAAAGCTGCGGCAGGCACTGGAATTGTGCAGCATCGCGCGAATGAAACGGATTGCGTACGCTCTGCGCCCGCAGGCGGAAGGTTGCGGTGGTTCCATTCACATCAAAAGCAACGGTCATTTGGTCGGGAAGACTGGCGTCAATCCGCGCTTTATCGAGCAGCCTGAACAGCGCCCAGGGGCCCGATGCATCAATAGCGGCGGTCTGGCCATTTGCATGCGTGATCGTCAATCGCGCGTGGTCGCCGTTTTGTGGCGGCCACATGATTTTAACAGAGGGTGTCTGGCCGCGGGTCGCAGTCAAGACCTGGCCGCCAACGTCGAAAACAACTTGACTCACATCGCCGCCAAATTCAGCCGGAGTAAGCGTAAATTCGTTTGTGATATTCCCGCCGTTGCTGAAAAAGTTGTCGCGAATGCGTTGCGCGGTTTCGAATTGAGCGAGCGTCGCGCGTGACAAACCAAGATCCGCACCAGCGACTTTCTGATTTGCCCAGGGTGTTTTCGACGTGTCCACATACTGCTTCAGATTCATGGAGAAGAAATTATCGAGAACCCCGCCCGGCTTGAACAGCTGCTGGAAATCTCCGAGCCCGATATCGACTGAACTGGTGCGGATGAACGGATAACGGCCGTCCAGTGCCTGACGACAGAGCGGCAGAACGGTTGACACATAAGCGTCCTGTATGGATTTGCGGCTTGCACCCGCCGCAATATCGGAGGATGCGCCGGTCGCCTTGGCAACTATTCCCCCCAGAGGCGGCGGCAGCCGTGAAGCAAGCTGGCTGAGTTGAGCTGCGGCGGCTCCGTTGGGTGGTGCCCCGCCGGACGACAAACTCGCCAACTGTGCAGATGCATCGGAGAGCTGTTTCAACACACCGTCCAGCTGTGACATGCCGGTTTGTGCCCCGGCAACAAACTCGTGCAGCTGTCTGAAATGCGCATCAATGGCCGCGGATGCAGGTTCCGTTGTTGCTGCGGTAGAAGGCGCCACACTGTTGAGCACGCCAGCCGCACTGCCTGCTGCCGAATTGATCGCGCCGCGGGCCGCTTGTGCCGCTGCGCCGGCCGGATTCGCCAGCGCGGCGGCGGCCGCGCCACGGTTCATCGTGGTTTCCTGCGCGGCGGCGATGAGGAATGTCTTCAGCGGCGAGCCTGGTCCTGATACCCGTCCCAAAATGTCGGTCGCATCTTGCGCGTTTTTGAACGGCGTGATGGTGACATCGGAAAGAAGTTGGTCCCAGGCGGTGATAAAATCACTTGCATAGGCGGCCGCGATTTCGTTGCGCAATTGCGCCTGCGCTCCCTGATTAACGGGAGGCTGCTGGTTTGGACCAAGCACCCAGCTTGCTTCTGTAACCTGCTTGATAGCTGCAGGAATCTGGGGCAGCAGGACCTTGTTCAAGCCATCATAGGTGAAAAATCCGGGTATGCCTTCCGACAACGGCTTTCCGGACGCGCGCGTCAACACCTGGTTCGCTTGCGCACCTGCATGGTCCACGACGCGCCATTCGGGCAGTGACTTTGCGCCAGCACTGTCCTTGATGACCGCATAGGCCCGTGCCGAAACCGGGATGCTCGCCATCACCTGACGTGCCCGCACGATCAGCGCGCCATCCAGCGCAATTGGTGTCATCGGCTGTTGCAGCAGGGCATCGACATGCCTGGCCAGCTTTGCCCCGCTGTCCTGCGGCGCGAGATTCGGATAGGCCCTCGGCCCCCACAGCGTGACAATCGACGTTTTGGCCAGGTCTTTGTCGACCGGGCCCTGGCCACCCAGCATAAGGTAAAGGGGCAGGAAGACGTTCACAAAATCGGGTTTTTCAATGTTGTTCCTGAGCTGCGTGCCAACGCCGACCAGCAGCCGTGGCAGCAAAAAAGAGTTCAATGCGCGATAATATGCGCGCACTGCCTGGCTCTCGAGCTTGGGACTGGTGTTCAGGCCAAACCTGCGGATCATCGCGGCGCCCTGGTCCGCTGAATCATACCCCGCAGGCAATCCACGGAGCTGATCCAAAACCGGCATGACGCGCGAGACATCGTCGTCAGAAACCGTAGGAGCAATCAGCGGGTTTGCCACACTGATGTATTCGTCCTTGGCGCGCTCCTCGTCGGCGATCAGCGTTCTGTTGCCCAGATAACTGAGTGTCCAGGCGCCAAGGACGATGAAACAGACTGCCGCTACCGCGGCGAGTGCACCCTGCCGAATAAACCGCTCCCGCCGTTCGGCATTGGGATTCGCACCTGCGAGGCTGGCCTCTTCAAAAACGACATCGGTCAGCAGACGAGTCAGGAAATAGCTCCTGCCGACGCCGCTGAATGACGGCAATGCTTTATCCGCCAGACCAAACGCGCGCGCCATTGCGCCCATCAGCCGGTCGATCGGTGTTCCTTCCTGGGTGGCGCTGGTGAAATAGGCTCCGCGTAACAGCGGCTGCTCCTCAAAGCGCGTTGACTCGAAGGCTTCACGCAGAAAGTCACGCAACAACGGCTTCACGCTGTTGAACTGCACCGGAAAACCGAACGCCCGGCCCCGCCGGTCCGGATCGCGCTCTTCGTTCACGCGATCGAGAACCCGATCGTTCAGCCGCTTCATGATTTCGTCGAATTCCGCATCGAACAGCGAAATCAGGTCGTCTGCCTTGCGGCTTCGCTCGAGCGGGAATGTCGTGCCCCAGACTTCCATCCGCCCATGCCGGTCAAGATCGCCAAAGAATTCGGTAAATCCTGCGATGCGGTCTGCTTTCGTGAACACCACATACACCGGCAGCCGCATCCCGAATTCTTGCTGCAATTCACCAAGCCGGCTCTTGATGGCGCGCGCATGTTTGGAGCGCTCGCCAGCAGGCATTTGCAACAGGTCGGGGATGCCGATGGCAATCAGCACACCGTTCACCGGCTGACGCGGCCGATGCTGTTTCAGCATCTTCAGAAATCCGAGCCAGGCCTGCTGGTCGGCGGCTTCATTGCTGTCTTGAGTCGTATATCGTCCCGCCGTATCGAGCAGGATGGCGTCGTCGCAGAACCACCAGTCGCAGTTGCGTGTCCCGCCAACGCCGCGCAGCGGATCCTTGCCGAATTTGTCCGACAGCGGAAAATTCAGGCCGGAATTGACCAGCGCAGTTGTTTTGCCTGAACCCGGAGGACCAATCAGGATGTACCAGGGCAACTCATAAAGATATTGCCGGCCGCGACTGCCCGGCCGGGAACGCTTCAATTCGGCAAGCGCTTCTTCCAGCCGCTCACGCAGAATATGGGTTTCCTCGGCACTCGCGCGATCAGCCTCACGCGGTGATCTGCTCGCCGAATCTTCCGTCACCTGTGCAATCATTTGCGTGTTGCGCTGTGCAGCCCTCAGGTCGAGCACCAGGTTGACCACGAGCCAGCAAACAGCGATCAGCGCGATGAGAATCAGCCGCGGAAGGAAAGCCGCAAAAACATCAAAGAGCGGTGCGAGAAACCAGACCAGCAAAGCAAGTGCCAGCGCCCCCACGCCGGACAGAACCCAGCGACTGGTGAAAACTGCCAGCACTCGTTTCATTCCCGAAGATTTTTGAGTGGTTCCTTCTGGCATCGCTGATTACCCGGCAAGAGGCTTCATGAGGACAATTTCGATCCGCCGGTTCTGCTCCCGGCCTTCGGGCGTGTCGTTGGTCGCAAGCGGTGTGGAGTCGCCCATGCCTTGCGCAGATACGCGCTGTGGATCGGACAACCGGGAGCGAATCAGGTTGCGCGCAGCTTCGGCACGCGCGAGCGACAACTCGTAATTTGATGGAAACCGGATGGTATGAATAGGCGTGTTGTCGGTGTGCCCGACGACGTTGATCTGCCCGGGCTCCTGTTGGACCGCACCTCCAATGCGCAGGAGAACATCGACGTAACGATCTGCGACGTCGGTGCTTCCGGGAGCAAACATGGCATTCCCTGCCAGCGAGATTGTGATGGTGCGGTCATTCTCACCCACACTGACCAGATGGGCGGAAATCTCGGGCGCCAGGAATTGCCGCAGACGATCGGCGTGACTGGCATAATTGGGCAACGCCGTCCCGCCCGTGATGCTGGGCTCGCGATCCGGCGGCAAACGGGCAAGTTCGGCAAAAACGGGATTCGATGCCGCGCTCAGCAGAACACTTAGCCCGACGAAGACAGCAAGCAGCACGCATGCCGCGGCCGAAGCGTAAACCCAAATGGGAATCTGGCTCGGGATTGACTTGTGCGCCGCCTGAACGCCCTGCCAGTGTGGCGACAGTTCGCGCTCGAATTCTCCCCGTTCACGCCGAATGGCCGCGTAGGCAATTTCACGAACTCGTGCCAATTCGGCGGGTCCATTTGCCTGCATGCGAACGCGCCCCTCGAACCCAAGCGACAGGCATAGGTACATGATCTCCAGCAGATCCGCGTTACCTCGCTCGTCCAAAAGCTGCTTCAGGGTTTCGAAGAACCAGTCACCGCCGGTGACCTGGCCGTGAAATACGCTGAAGAGAGTGCTTGAGCGCCAGGCACTGTGCGCGCCCCACGGTGTATTGAGGACTACATCGTCCAGCAGCGCGCAAACCGTCCGATGCGCAGTCTGAACGGATTTGGCCGGTATCCCCGCTGCCCGAAGCCGTTCCTGGAAAAGCTTCAATTCCTCCATGATGCGATTACGAAGCGCTGCGATGTCCGGTTGATTGGCCGAACCACGGATGCCGATCGCAATCGCAATCAGGGGGCTTGCCGCCGCCACAATCGGGTTGGCGCTCGCGGGAACGAGGTCGGCAAACGAAACATTGGCTGTTGGAGGCGCGCCGGCAGCGGGTCGAGGCGCAGGCCGCGCCACACTGGGCCGCCCCGGCATCGGACGGATTACGGTCTTCTCGGGGTCGATACGAAACGGATCGTCGCTGTCAGACATCACTCACCTTCGAATGGCCCAGAATTCCATCATCAGCCCCGGAAAATCACCGCCAACGTGAAATGCGAAAGCTCCCGAGGTCCGCAAATCGCGCCACAACTGATCCTTTCGGTCGAGCTCGAAATAAACAGTGCCGGCGTGGAACGGAATTTGACGCGGACTGACCGGCAGAGGTCTGATCGGGATGCCGCGGACCGCGCTGTTGACCAGTTTCACGATCTGCTCGACCGGCCCGATCGTAGTGAGCTGCGGGAAATTCCGCCGCACCTGCTCGTCAGCGACATCAGCTTTCACGGCGAGGACAAAACTGGCATCGGCAAGCAGCGATTTATCGTTGAGAAGGGCGATGCGCACTCCATGCGCGCGTTCTTGCAACGGAATGGGAACAGCGCTTTGATCGAGGACGGCGCTCAGCGCCTGCCGCAGTTCCATCATGACCGGGCCGAACGTGTTCTGCAGATCCTCATGCCGGTAATCGCTGAATTCGATCGGCCGTTTGGTTCGGGAGACGAAGGTTGCGAATTCGCCTGCGAGCTGAATCAGAGTCGCATAAAGAGCAACGGGATGTAATTCGGACAAAGTCCCGTAAAGACGCATCAGCGGCGAATACCGATTGATCGTCTGGAGCAACAGAAAGTTCGAAATATCGGCGACGGCGCCAACGGCCTGGGTTGCCCGCCCGGCCAGTTCTTCCGTACGCTGATGAAGCAATCCCTGAAGCTCGGTGATGATCCCATTCAGCGCCGGAATGGCGGCGCAGGTCAATGCCGGCGCAAGATAGCGCTCATCAAGGATCACGGATTTGTCGCTACGCACCTCGAGGATACGGGCAAGTCCAAGGCACACATAACCTGCCCGCTCGCTCGAATGCAGCGCATAACGCAGTTGCAGTTTTCCGACAGTCAGGTCGGCGCTGGTCTCAGCGCCGGCAATGGCATCGAATGCGCGATAGGAATTTGCGGCAAAGCGCGCCCCGGGAGCATCATAGCCGTTGGCCGTGATCTCGACTTTGCCCGGCTGGTATTCCGGCAACGCAAGATACACGACTTCATTCCGGACATTTGGCCCCAATTCCAGCGGCAAGGGATGATTGCCGTCCGCCATAAGGTCGAAAGGCGTGCCGTCGGGCAGAATTCCCCGGCACTGCGTAACGCCGAATTTGCCCCCGAGCAACAACTCGCGGCTGATCTTCAGCTCCGAAATACCCCATGCGTAGGGCGTGACACCGGCAATGCGGTCACGCACCAGCCGCTCGATGTAGCGATCGTGCTGCTGGAAATGTTGCGGCCGAAGGAACATTCCCTCGGACCAGACCACCTTGTTGTCAGCCCCCATGCGCCCCCATGCCCATACTCTTCACCCGCGTGTGCCCAATGTCGCTCCGGCCCTCAGATCATAGCGGGGTTTGCTATTTTCTACGAACGTATTTGCCATACGCTTCGGCGAATGCCTGGCCGAAGCTTCCCTGGAAATCTTCCTCCAGCTCACGCGCGATTTCCGCGTGCATTGTTTCATACATTTCCCACAACCGCGCCTTTCGCATACCCGGAAGGCCGTCGAACACCGAGCGCTTTTCGAGGCGTCGCGCCAGCCTTTCCGGATCGATCTGTTCCAGGAGGTGCTTCAGCGCGACCTGAATCCCGGCGATCAATGCCAATTCGTGCGCCTTGACATCTTCGAGCGCCTCGCGCATCGCCTGTGGACCAGGGGTAAAGCCTCTGCGTCCCAGGATCATCGCGGCCAATGCCTCGTCGACCGGCAGCTTGGGTTTGACCGCATTATTCTGATCTGCGGCCAATTCGGTTTTCTCGATCCGAAATTCCGTCTTGAACTGTTCGCGAGCGATAAGAATGGCCCGAATGCCCTCCAACGCGGCGCGATATGTCTCGCCGGCGAGGCGAAGTTTGGTGTTGGAATCTCCGCCCGCCGGAATGACCCGAAGTCCCGCGCCGCGTAAAAACTCGTTCAATCCGTCAGACAGCGGCGGAGACGGTTTTGGCGCTTCAGCCGCGGGACGAAGATCAGCAAACATATCCCCGTCTTCCGGCAGCAGGTTGCGGACTTGCGGGAGTGGAAACACCTCTCTTTCGGGGGCAATGGGATCGGAAGCTTTCGGTTCGTCAGTTTCCAGGGCCTGGGGCGACAGAACCGAACTGGACGCGACGAGCTCTTTGAAATCGAAGTCTTCCAGAATCCGGCGTGGTGGTGACACGGCGAAGTCCTGACCTGGCGCGAAATCCGGCTCATGCGAAAAATCGGGTTGTGCAGGAAAATCA